>SUPR01000115.1 GCA_005191425.1 Candidatus Helarchaeota ASGARD archaeon Hel_GB_B | reverse complement strand
TACATGTAGAATTTTTTTTTTGAGCGAATATAATAGTATAAATATTCTTTTTAAAACCCACTATATGATTTTAAATTTTAGGTGAATTACTAAAACAGAATACAATTAAATTGATATTATTCAGAAAAATGAATAATTAACAAAAAAAAATAATCTTACTCATTAATTTTAAATAATTTAGTAAATTTCAATTAAATATGGAATATTTCATCGAGATTAGCAATTTAACTAAAAAATATAAATTATCTAATGGAAAAATAATTACTGCTTTAAAGAATATCAATTTAAAAATAGCAAAAGGGGAATTTTTTGGGCTATTCGGAAAGTCGGGGGCTGGGAAGACTACATTAGTACGCATTCTACGTGGTGTAGAGAACTTTAATGAAGGAACAGTAAGGATCAACGGGATCAACCTTTTTTCAGGTGGTAAAACTAATAAATTAGATGTCCATAAATTAAAGACAATTTCTTCAATCCATTTACAGCGGAATTTTGGGTTATGGGCAGATTCGGTATTGCATAATGTTATGAGAAGATTAAATGTTATTACCTATGGGTCTGAACTTGTTGACCTGCCCGATTTGGAAAGTGATGAATACAATAAAATGAAAAAGAAGGCACTCTATCTTCTAAAAATTGTAGGATTGGACCAAAAAGCCGAATGGTTTTCAGGAATATTAAGTGGCGGTGAAAAACAACGGCTAGTATTAGCACGCCAATTAGCTCTTGTAGGGCATAATCTCCAACTCTTGCTTTTAGACGAACCATTAACAATGTCAGATACAGAATTAAAGAATATTTCAATTAAATATATTAAAAAAATAGCAAAAGAAAACGAAATTACTGTTATAATTACTTCACATATCCCAATTATCCTTGAATCTATTTGTGATAGAATTGCAATTTTAGAACATGGCATTATTAAAGATATTGTGAAACCTGAAGGATTTAGTAATAAAATTTCGCAAGTCCTTATACCTTCAATCAAATTACCATCATTTTCTAAGAAAAAAGTTATTATGTCAATTGAAGACCTTGATCACACCTATTATTCTCCAAAAATAAAAAAGATTTTCTCGCTTAAGATCCCCAAATTGGAAATATTCAAAGGAGAAATTTTAGGGATTTTAGGGCGTTCTGGGATTGGAAAAACTGTGTTGTTAAGAATCCTTGCGGGAGTAGAAATGATTAAACATGGAAAAATCTTTTATCATTCAGATAAATTAGTCAATATTTATAATTTAAGCCAAATAGCTATGAAGGTCAGAAATAAAATAAATTTGATGCATCAAGAACTTGATTTAGAATATTATGCTAATGTAAAAGATTTGATTCTGAGTAAAATGGGTTTAAAAGGAGAAACTGCAATACATAATGCGATTAAAAAAGCAAAAAAACTTGGAATTAAAGAAAACATTGTTGATATTATGTCTAGATTGGGTGATTTACCATTATACGAAGTGAATGCTAAATTAGAAAAATTGGGGCTCGATCACCGATTAATTAGAGATTTGTTTCCAATACCTTCTTTTGAAGCTTATGAAAAAATAATAACACCTCTCTTTAATGAGTTTGAACTAGAAATTGATATATTAGAACGCAGAACAAAAGAGCTATCTTGGGGTGAGAAAGTCAGAATTGCATTAATACTTCAATTATTGTCTAAGCCGGAAATATTATTGTTAGATGAACCATTTGGAGATTTAGAACCAATTATCACCCGAAAAATTACAAATTTTCTTGTCAAAATTAATTCCGACTTTAATACCACAATAATTATCGCTACACATAATGCAGAGGCCTTGAAAAATTGCACCCATAGAATATTGCTACTAAAACATAATAAAGACGAGAATTACACTACTATTGATAAAATAATAAACTCAAAAACTGAAATTGAAAAAATAATAAGAGAATTTTCTTTAAATTATTTGGATATGAATGGTAGTTGAATTAACTGTATCAATTGAAATCCTAATTTCTTGCTGGCTTTAAAATGTGAGTTTGCTTAAATAATTTGTTATTTTATTATAATATTATCTTATCACAATAACTTATCTATGAATTTACAATGCTTTTAATTTCTTTAATTGCACCTTAAATTTCAAATCTATATTAGAATTTATTAATGTATTAAATAACTTATTTTTATCATAAACCCCATCATAATCATCAATAAATGTGAAAAATTCTAAAATTTGGTTAAATAATTCCTCATCAAATTGTTTTTGAAGGACACATTTTTGAAGTAAATCTATTATAAAATCTACATTTTTATTCTCATTGTATTGTAATTGCAAATATTTAAGATATACTATAATAGCATTTTTAAAATCGCCCTTTTTAATTGAGACTAATGATAAATTGTAATAAACAATGAAATATGTAGGGTCAATTTCCAGCACTTTTTGTAATATTGAATAACATTTTTCATATAAACCTTTATTATAATATAAAATAGCAAGATTATTTAAAATTTGAATATTATTAGGGGCTAACTTATTAGCAAATTTAAATATAATAAGAGCGTCCCGGTATTTTTCTAAATGAATATAGCAAATTCCTATCTTAATGTATGAATTAACATGACTTGGGTTAAGATATATGAGTTCATTATAATATTTAAGAGCTGATATAAATTGATTTCTTTTGTGAAATGAAACACCAAGATTTTCAAACTTCTTAAATAAATAATTCGATAAGTTCCCTTTTATTTTACACTTAAATTTTTTCAATATTTTATATACATCAAATATTTTATCAAATTCCTCAACAATAATTAATTCCGAACCAATTTTATGAAGAGTATTGACCATAATTTTTTTGATTCCTTTTGTCGGTCTTTTGGTCCGATTATTAGCATAAATTTGACTTGAAATAAATTCATTAATCATTCCAAAAGAATATTGCCAATAAGTATCTAAATCGGTGGATAATAGAAGATTTTGTTGATAATTTTGAATTAAACTTTTAATAGTTAAATGAATCGAAAAAAACATTAACGCATAATTTTTTAATTTCCAGCTTATTTTTGTTAAAAGGTCATATACCTCATGATCGTTGCGATTTGATTTTAATAACCTGTAAATAATGTTGAGAGAATATTTATATTCATTTAAATTT
Organism: Candidatus Helarchaeota ASGARD archaeon Hel_GB_B; assembly: GCA_005191425.1. GTDB lineage: Archaea > Asgardarchaeota > Lokiarchaeia > Helarchaeales > HEL-GB-B > HEL-GB-B. The sequence goes on along the minus strand of SUPR01000115.1, from coordinate 6,610 downwards.
TCAAGGACTAAACTAAGTTGATATAACCCAAAATAATCCCCAAATTCAGCATATTTATAAGCCAATTTCAAGGCATTTTTAGCTTTATCATGAAGTTTTAGATTGAAATATACCTGTCCAATAAAAAACCAGATTCTGAAATATTTAGGCTTTATTATCGCTGCACTACGTAGATTTTCTAATGCAACATCATAATTTTTCAATTTCAGATTTTTAACTCCTTCAGAATAAAAAGATTGGAAAATTACTTCTCTCTTGATAAGGGATTCTATTTTTTTTCGGTATATCCCTTTACAGATAGCAATTCCATAGTTTCCGATTTTAATAAAAGTATCATATATCATATTTGGAGAATTTTTAATGTATTCAAGAGTATTATAAAAATATCTCGCCAATACCCGGTCAAATTCTGAATAATCAGTATAATTTGAATGAACTTTTAGGATAATTTGGTCCATTTGCTCAAAATCTAGTTGTAAATCATTTATTATTGAATCAATTAAAGATTTAATTTTTAAAATATAAATATTATATAATTCATCTTTAATTTCAGAGTATATCCCGTAGAATTTTAGTTCTAGATCAACAGGTAATTTATTATTATAACTATTTGCGATTTCTAAATAAAGTTCAAGTAAATTGATATAATTATCGAGACTTATATTTTTCTTCGAGGATAAAATTAAATGAGCAAGGTCAAATAAAACATTTAGTTGCTCAGATAAAGATAGACATTCTGAAATTTTAAGTTGCAAATTAGAAATACTAGAAAAATCAAGTTTCGAAATTAAATATGAATGGAGGGTATGACATTTTTGAGCAATCGTTTCTTTTATCAGGGCTTTTTGGGTATTAGAACCGAGATTGAAGATTTTAATTAAGAAATCTATTCCAGTATTTATATCACGAATAGAGTCTACAAATTCAATAACAATATCAACAATTGGTTCCATAACTGTATTAGCATATTTTGTTGTTATTTTATTAATAAATTGAGAAAATCTGGATATTTCACCTAATGATAGTAGCTCTTTAATAAATAAAGAATAATTATTAAGAAGTTCTTTATAGATAATATCATAATATTTAGTATCATAAGCTAAATCGTATGCTTCTTCGAGTATTAATATTTTTTTAATTGTGATCATGGAGGGATTTTTTTCAATTTTCTGTAGACAAGATTCAATATAGAGAATTTTATTTTCAATGGACTCGAAATTTTTTTCACTAAGTATTTTTAGAATTTTTGTAGCATTTTCTAATCTATTATTAATTCTAATGATAAAATCAATATTATCATCATTTTCAGAGCATTGTAAATTCGAAGAGCTAATAGAAAAAATGGGTTTAAATTGGTTTTTAGAGTCAAGAAATACTAAATCACCCAATTTATTTTTTCCAAGAATTTCTACTCCTACAAAAGAAGTAGGTTCGTCCAATAAAATTTTATTTTTGCCCAATTTATTTATATCAATTATTTTTTTAATTATATATAAAATATGGTCAATTATAACAAACCCTAATTTATGAAGAGACATTAACTCGATGTTCTTCAAATTAGACGAAAAAAAAGCAATTAATTGATTAATAGAATTGAACTTTTCTTCAAGATTACTTAAATAGAATGATTTTATGTTATCAATGAATTTATAAGGATTGCCTGCGTATTCTAATTCCCAGAATTTTCCGTTATAAAGAATTTTATTTTGAAATTCATTTAATATTTTATTAATGCTGTTATTTACATTATTTTCGCTCAATTCATCAATAATATGTTTTAATTCAATATTACTTGGTTTCAAAATAAATAGACTATTTTTAATTGAAATCAGGGGAAATTCTTTAACAGACTTGTCCACTGATTTAAGATTATTTATTTCAGACAGCTCCTTTTAAATAGAATTTAGATAAAGCGGTCATAACATCTAACACAGAATATAAAATGGTCTCCTTTTTTATATTATTTGTTTCCTTAATTTCAGATATATAATCAATTAATTGCTGAAGATCTTGGTCATAAATTGCATATTGGGACCATCTAATTAATTCTTTTAACTTTGGTCTGTTTTTATTGTCCATTTTTTCAAGAAGTATATTAACAAAATTAAATAATTCTATCAGAGTAAAAAACAAAGTTGGAGGTAAAACTGAGTCTTCCTGTAAGTCTAAAAATTTTTGGAGAAAAAAGTCAGGTTTATTATTTAATTTTTCACGATTTTTTATCAATTTAGGTTTTTCTGATTTATTTTTCACTCCAACTTTTTTATTTTCAGCTAAAAATTTTGCTAATAATTCATCATCAGACATCATAATTCATTTTCATCATTTTTTAAATTATATAAAATCACTTAATGTAAATTTTCGAGTACGTTTTTTATTAGAGATGTTATTTTTATTAGTATCAATTTTTTCGACAGTGTTTATTACTCTATTATCAAGATCGACCTTAATTTTTTCCAGAGTAGGTTTTTCTAATTTAGCGTTTTTGAGGATTTCGTTGCAAATGCAATCTTTCTTACGTTGTATATTCACATGATAAAACCTATTTGGAGAAAGAAGATCATAATACAAAAGTGGAGGAGTTGGTTTTTCTAACTTATTTAGGGGTAAAAGTATAATTCTTGTATTTTCGACCATTAGTCCGGAAATTACTTGTGTTGTATAAACCACACTTGGATTAGGATTGTCGGTACACGATTGTGAACTGTTTTTTCTATTGGTATTCATAAAGCATTCTAAACAAGGAGTTTCTCTTGTTATAACCGCAATTTGTCCACCATCTGCAGATGTAGCACCGTGAACCAAGGGGATATTTTTAATAAGAGAAAATCTTGACAAAACAGCTCTAGTTTCTATATTATCTACTGCATCAATTATCAAGTCAGTATCATTTAATAAGGTCGCTATATTTTTCTCAGTGATTTTTTCGGAATAACCCTGTATATTTATCTCTGAATTTCTTTCTTGTAATCTCTTTGTTAAAATTTCAGCTTTATTAAAACCAATATCTTCTTCTGTAAACATTGATTGCCTGTTTAGGTTATGAATTTCGATTTCATCAAAATCGTAAATTTCGATATTTCCGATGCCAAGTCCAATTAACCCAGCACAAACATAATTGCCTAAAGCGCCAGCACCTATAACAGATACTTTTGAAATTAATAACCTTTTTTGTTCCCATTTTTTAATCTGATTTTGTCTATCATATCTTAAACTTTGTGACATTTAAATACCCCAATTAATTTTATATAATTTATTGACTTAACTCGATAATTTCATGCATTATCTGGTTTCTAATCACATTAATTATCGAATACAAAGAAACTCTGAATTTTTCTTCACCAAATTCGATAGCTATTTGTTTAAATAGATTATAATTTAATAACATCTCAGTTATTCTATCTGACGAGAGCAAATCTTGTAAAGTATACAAGTCAATCTTTTTAAAAACGATTTCATAATTTGTAGATTTATTATCAGTAAAAACAGGGTCATTAATTGAAATGTTGCCCTTATGTAAAATGTCTAATTCATTTTCATTATTCAAATAGTCGATTAATTTTTTTCTTTTTGGAAGTATAAGGTCCCAATTATATTTTCTCACTCGTTTTTTAACAATATCTAAAATATTATTATATTCACTAAACTCATCGAAACTATCTTGGTTTCGAAGATAAATGAAATTACCTTTTCTTTGAAAAATAGCCCCACAAGTATATTGGCTAATAACTATTCCAAAAATCTCTTTCTTAACGTTTACAGTTAAGCCATAGGCAAATTTAATTTCTTGATTATTAATTTTCACGAAATTGGAAGTTTGGTTAAGAATTGTTAGATGATTTTGGTCATCGGTATATGAAGAAAATACCGAAAAATTACCATGTGAATGCCCCCAGCCCAGTATTTTTTTGGTAATTTCTAATGAATCGATATTATTAATAATTTTTATTAAATTATCCTCAGAAACATTCACACTTGTAGTACCAGCTTCTTGTTCTGGAATATAAATATCTTCAATAATATCATCTTCGCCCAATAATAAGCAATATACTTCGTAATATCCCCCTAAATGTTCATTAACAGCTTTAGCCATTAAAAATAATTTTTTCAACGCATTGTCTGTAATTTTTATTTTTTTCAATGCAACAGGGCAATTATCAGGTTCTCTTTTAATTTTAATTGATGATATATCGTCCAGTGATTTTATTATTCTAACCATTTTATATCATTTGTCCATTAATTTATTAAATATTTATCATATTTTTCGTCAGTTAAATGACCATTAGCAGGAGAAACATTTCTATCATATCCTGAAACTAAAATTTGAATCGCAGTCATAAATAGCATTATTAAAGAATTCACAAGTGCTAAGGACTTGACCTTTTTTGCATCACATGAATCATAAAAAGTCCCGAGACATATTTTGTAAGGAGGGCCAGTTGTATATACAAATGGATGAATATAGTTTTTCGGTTTTAATACTACGACATTACCTAATCTTAACTGATTATCAATATATATGCCAAGAGTACAACCAGGGAATTTCCATTTTTTATTGTTATATTTTTGGACATATTCTGAGAGGTATTTTATAGCGTATAATTTCCCATCTAACAAATAGAATGAGATACCATTTTCAGAGAGTTCTATAATATCATTAATACTTAGAATATTAAATAGATTGATTAAAGCGCTATTTTCTTTTAAAATAATATCCAGATTTCTAGTGAGTTCGCTCTTTAATTTTTGAATAGCGGTCTTAACATTGATTAGTTTTTCCAAATAATAGACCGATCCGCCAAAAATAACTATGTTTGGATTGGTCAGAATTTCTAGTAAAAATTTGCCGCTATCTTCCCCTTTTTGTTCTAAAACTGACAAAAAAAATTTTTTTATAGGTAGAATATGTTTTGAAATATAAATCTCATTTCCTATTATGAAAGAAAATTCTCCGTCTATAATAAGATATTTGATTAATTTCTCTTTTAATGAGATTTCCATCTATAGACTCACTCAAAATTTGTATTATTAATTTCCACCCCTATGTTCTCGTAATAATTGCACTTCCGCATATTCAATTTCTTCGGAATTTATTACTTTGTTTTCCAAAGGTAATGTGTTTAAGATTGTTTCCGGGTTAATTTGACTACCCTGAATGTAAATATTATGGTCCTCTAAAACATTTGATAATTGAATTGCTTCATGAGTTAGTCCCAATACTTCTAACTTGTCCACAGCATTCAATAAAATTTCTTTAATTGGCTGACTTTTATTATCTACATCAATAAATATTGGTTCATTGGAAAGTGCAAATCTAACCTTTAATATAGTCTTTTTCATTTTTAAGAACCTTCCATAAGGCGTATTAAAATTAATTAATATAGCTACGTTTATCAAGCTCTAATTCCAAAAAATCATTCTTAAACCTAACTAATTTAATAAAGTTAATTATCAGAAATTTGTATGATTAAGATTATTTTATTTAAAGCATATTTAACAAATATTGTACAATTAAGGGAACGAAGACGATAGAAAGGGCATTAACTCAATAATACCATTAGTCTGTAAATTAAAAGTAAAAGTTAAAAAGAAAAAGTATCAGAAAATAAATTGATAATGAAATAAATTCAATCGAAGTACCAAAATTATAAATCTAATCAATAAAATTAGTAAATAGAAATAAATTTAACCTAAAATTTAAAGATATCAGACCTGTTATTGGTAAAATAATTAATAATAAAGTATATTTGTATACATAAAATATTTTTAACTGCATAGAAATAGATTTATAACTTATTTTTATCGCCCCAAATACAGATAACTATTATAATTTACAGTTTTAAAGAGTTTTTTAAAATTAAATTTTCCAAGTGGACTTCTATTTTTTATTACTTTGAATTATTTTTTTATTTAATTATGGAATTCTCGGATAAATTATGGGATTTTTTGAGATTTTGTTTTAATATTTAAAATTTTAAAAATTAGGATACCAATAAATTAATATTTACAAGGCAGAATTTTTTCAGAATGGCTACTTTCCTATTTTTATTGGATTACTATTTTTATTGGATTAAATTAATATATGTAAAGTTACCATTAATTTATGAAATTTAGATGAAAATAAAGGTTTAATTTTGATAATTTTTGATGGTATTAAATGAGAATAACGCAATTAACAATTATGCATAAGAGAATCAAAATTCTTAATTAAAAAATAATAGTGAGATATATGGATGAATCATTAGAGGCGATTTTGAATAAAGCATATGAATTAGGGAAATCTTATGAGCAAAAGTGTACAGGATGTGCCCAGACTTCATTAGCAGCTATTTTTGAAGCCCTTGGAATTTGGAGTGAGGATGTATTTAAAGCAGCTAGTGGGTTAGCAGATGGTCTGGGTTTAACAACTGATGGGAGTTGTGGGGCACTCATTGGGGGAGCGTTAGCGATAAGTTTCATTTTTGGACGTGAGAAAAAAGATTTTAAAGACATATTTAAGCCATTCAAATCATACGAACTTGTAAAGAAATTACACGACGAATACATATCAAGATATCAGACATGTAGGTGTAATGATGTGCAGAAATCGTTATTTGGGAGGACGTATAAT
>SUPR01000011.1 GCA_005191425.1 Candidatus Helarchaeota ASGARD archaeon Hel_GB_B | reverse complement strand
AATAGTATAAAAATAAATTCATTTAAACCTTAACAAAAGGTGTCCTTATCTTTTTCTGCTATATAGTTTTAAATACTTTTTAATTGTAATTCATTAATATAAAAACTAAATTTATTTCATATTTTATATGGGTATTTGGATAAAAAAAGGAGAAACTTAAAGAATTGAAAATGGATTTAAAGAAGAATTAAAAATATAGAATACCGAAATCAAAAAAGATTTAACTCAATATATAAAATACATAATTAAAATAGTTTTGTAAAATAAGGAGATATATAAAATGAAAATGATAGATATTTATGTTAATGTATTAAATAAAGCAAAGAAAATTTTCAATTATAATCTTGATATTGGTTCTCCACTCTTTGGAAATCATGTATATAAAATTAAAAATATAAATCAAAAAGAATTTATTGGCTCATTTAAGACATGGAGTGGACACGGACAATTCTCAATTCCATGTAAATTTACAAAAGTAGATAAAAACTATTTTATTGATGATCAAGAATATAATAATTACAAAGATTTAGATAATTATGTTGTAGATTTTGAGATAGATACATCAAAATTCATAAAAAATATTTCTATTATAAAGAAATTTGAGTTATCGTTATTGAATATTTTATTTTGTGATTATTATCATTTAGACTATATAAAAATCCGTTATAATAAGCGGAGCGATATATATAATTTTTGTAATTTCTGCAAATCTGAGTCAGATTTTTATTTTATCTATACACGTGATGATGAATATAATACCGATGATGATGAAGATAGTTCAGAAGATATACCATACATTGGCGCATATAAGTGGCAGTTTCGGTCAGATATATGTATTAATTGTTTAGAAAAACTTCAGGATGACATATATTATGATAATTTAGAAATACATGGTATTTTTCCAAAAAATTTACCTCCTATTGATACATTATTAATTGATTTTATAATAAATAAGAAAAATAAATACATATGGAATTATGAAAAGAAAAATAGATATTGCTATAAATGCGCGAACCATGTTTTTAAGTTCTACATTTTTTACCAATTATTAGATAGTCCTTCGATTTTCTATTCTGGTGTTTGTAGATCATGTTTAAAATCGTTATTATCTAAGAATTATTTTTCCTATATAATAATATATCCAGCGAATTGGAAATGGTTTGGACGATTTTAATTAAAAAATTACAAAAATACAAATGTAAAAATGATTTGAATAAATATTACATTTAGGTTTAATTTTTATTTTATAGAATTAAAAACAATAAAATTATCCCTATCGATTCATTTCAGTTCTGATATTCTAAATGATAAAGGTTCTCTCTCAAAATTATTGTTAATCAAACGAATTTTTTCAATGAACACATTTTCTTCATCTGTTTCCATTATTATAAATGATGGGATACCATCTGCAACAAAACTCCAAGCTCCTGAAGCGCTCCCGGGATTAATTAAAAGTTTCCCTCCTGCATATTTTATTATAGATTGTTTATGCGTGTGCCCCGAAATTAAGATATTTACTCCCATTGATTTTGCAAGTGCTGATAATTTTTCAAGATTTCCTCTTGGATGGACTTGGTGTCCATGAATTAGACCTATTTTAAGATTTTTAATTGATATAACATGTTTATTAGGGTGTTTGAATTTCCAGTCCATATTTCCTTGAACAATTTTAACTGGGCCAAATTTCTTTAATTCATCTAAAATCGAGAGTTCAGTTAAATCCCCAGTACATAAGACCAAATCGAATTTTTCACCATTTAAATATTCAAAAATTTCATTAGGAAAATCTGCTCGGTCTGGGTAATGGAAATCACCAATTATGAGGATTCTCACAATTACACCCTCTAACTTACAAAATAATTATGCAACTTATATTTATCTGAATTTTAAAATTTTATTTATTGGTTAAAAATATTTCTTGTGCAGCAGCTACACCCGATCCTAATCTTAAATTAAAGCCTAGTTCTTTTAGACAGATCTCTAGAATTGATAGAGTTAACAAGATGTCTTTTTTACTACACATATTCATATGAGCGATTCTAAAAATTTTATTTTTTAATTTTCCTTGACCTCCAGCGATTAAAACACCCTTTTCTCTCATTTTTTGTCTTAATATTTTATCATCAATTTTTGGTGGATATAAAATTGAAGTAACTGTATTGGACGCATATTTTTCATCAGCGAATAATTTTAGTCCAAGTGCTTTAATTCCTTCCCGAAGTGCTTTTCCCATTAAGCGGTGTCTTTTTACTCGATTATCATAACCTTCTTCAAACATTATGTTAAGGCTCTCATTTAAAGCACAAATGAGTGGTACTGATGGAGTAAATGGTGTTTGGTTATTTTTTTCATATTGCTTTTTGTATAATTTTAAGTTAAAATATAAAGACGGGATGTTTTTTCGATTGTTTATGATTTCCCATGCCCTTGGTCCTACCATTATAATTCCTAAACCTGGTGGCACTCCGATACATTTTTGAGCGCCAGTTGCTACGATATCAAAATTCCAATCATCAGGTAGAACATAATCTCCACCTACTGAGGTCACACAATCTGCAATTAAAATTTTATTGTATTCGCGAGCAATTTTTCCAATTTCTTTTCCAGGATTTAGTATTCCAGTTGAAGTTTCATTATGACATAAGGTAATAAATTTAATGTCTGGCTCTTTTTCTAAAATAGGTATAATATCATCAGGTAGAACTGCTTTTCTCCATTCAATATTTAGTTCGACCGGTATTCCCTGATATGCTTTTATTATGTCTACCCATCGTTCGGAAAATTTTCCCTGAATTATTGTTAATACTTTATCATTAGGTGCGACTAATGAGGCAATAGCCGATTCCATTGCTGTTGTACTGGAACCTGTTATAAAAAAGACGTCATTTTTCGTCTTTAATAATTTTTGGAATTTTTCGGTGGTATCCTTCATCAATTCACTAAATTCTTTAGTCCTATGCCCAATTATTGGTCTTGACATGGCACGATATATTCTAGGATGAAATTTAACTGGCCCTGGGATCATTAATAGTTCTGTTTCAAGATCAATCATTTTTAATCCGCACTACTTTTACTGAAAATACTTTCTATTTTTGTATATTAAATCATTTTTGAAGTATCTAATACATTATTTAATTTTTTTTAAAACTTTTTATTTTAATCAAAATTTGATTTTAAATTGAAAATATTAAAAAATTCTTTAAATTGAATTGTTCATTTCAAATATTAATAAAAGATTTTCCTAAAAAAAAATAAATGGCTGTTATTATGGGTTCTAGAATTATTACTTTATTAACGGATTTTGGTACATCAGATCCCTATGGAGGAATAATGAAAGGCGTTATATAATCGATTGTTCAAGAAGATATTTAAATTATTGACATAAGTCATAATGTTCCAAAATTCAATATTCTAAAAGCTGCTCTTATTTTGCTAAATTCTGGTAAATATTTTCCAAAAAATACAATTCATGTAATAGTTGTTGACCCCAGAATTGGGTCTATAAGATTGCCCATTTTAATTAAAACAAAAAAATATTTTTTAATTGGCCCAGATAATGGCGTTCTAAGTCTGTTAGCGTATAATGATGGAATAGACAAAATTATTGCATTAGAAAATAAAAGGTATTTTATGTCAAATATATCCAATACTTTTCATGGAAGTGATATATTCGCACCTATCGCTGCACATTGTGCAAACGGTGTTGATATCGAAAATTTTGGGGAAGAAATTAAAAATATTGAAAAAAATGATAACATGTTCTATTCTTATGGAATAGTCAAGCCCACTAATGAAATAACATTTAATATTTTAGACATTGATAATTTTGGAAATATAATTACGAATATCCCTGAAAAAATAGTCATGGAATTAATTGATAAACTTAAAAAAACAAATAAAATTCAAGATCTAAATAACATAATCATTAGAATTTGTAAAGGTAATGTATTTGATGAGTCGAAATCGTTTGCAAAAATCGAATTTCCATTTAAAAGGACATATAGCGAAGTTAGGAGCAAAGATTTCGTGGCGATATTGGAAGTCATGGTAATTTAGAATTTTCTAAGAACCAAGATTTTATAGATAAATCCTTGAATCTATCTCTAGGTGATCAATTAACATTAAAAATATATAAAAAGGAATAATATTTGATAGCATGGGTTTATATTCTAAATTCAATTTTTTTATAATCAATTTTTTTATCATGAAATTAACTTTTTTTTCAGAAAATAATTTAAATTTTTTATTTTCTCATTAGAAATTTTAGAACCTGAATTATTCTCTGATAATATTCGTTGTATATATGCATAGTTATTATAAAATTTATCCCACTCTATGAATTTTAGTTTATTTGCAAATTTTCGATTAAATTTTGTTAAAATATTGCCAAACTCTTTTGGTAAATACGTTAATATAATTAAAAATTTGTAAATTTTATTGATTTCAGGATTTGTTATTGATTTTAAAAAATTTTGGATATTATTTTCATTTATCTTCTTTTTAATAAGGTCGTTTAATTCATTAGAATTTGAAATTTTGTCAGTAATTAAAATATCTATCGCTATATTTTTCTTATATTCCAAATCGGAAACAACAGTATATCCTTTTCTTTTAGATAACTCGAAATTAAATTTTAATTTATTTAATTTCTCATATTGAGCTAAAAACATCAATAATTTATGAAAATCTTTTCTATTATCTGTATCTCGTGCTGTTAATTTCTTGATAATTATCTGTTTAAAATTTTTATTTATTTCATACCCAATGCCTTTTCGTTTTAACTGATCGGCAACTTTAAGAACAGTTCCTGAACCCAAGAAAGGGTCTAATACAGTATCACCAATATATGAGAACATTCTAATTATTCTATAAGGTAATTCTTCGGGGAACATTGCTATGTGTTCTTTTTGTTGAATGCCCGGGAAGATCCAATGTCCATTATACCAATTTTTCCATTCATCTAGACAAATTTTGGATAGTTCTTTAGTTTTTAGATTAACTTTTCGTTCTTTACCATTCCATTTTTTAAAAATTAGAATATGTTCATAATCATAAGTTAATAACCCATTTCTAGGATAATAAACTGAGCCCATTAAAGAGCATCCACCGGTAGTATTTGTTGTAGATATTTTTTGCCAAATTATATCACCCAAATAATCAAATCCAATCTTTAAACATTCTTCTATTATTGCTGAATGAATTGAAAATATTCGATATCGTTTATACTCAGTTTTTCTTAGATATTGATCGCCCACATTAATTACTAATCTACATTGTGGTTCCAAGATACGAAAACATTCTCTCCAGACATTAGTTAATCGTTGAATATATGTTTCAAATCCGTCATTAAATCCGATTTGATACTTAGTCCCGTAATCTTTAATCGTCCCATAAGGTGGTGAAGTAATTACTAATTGTATAGAATTGTCTGGAATTTCACGCATATTTTCAGAATTCTTAAAATAGACTTTATGCCCATTAAATTCTAAGAAATCGTCTGATTCGTCTGGATAACTATTCATTTTTACTCTTATTTTATAATAATAAAAACATAATATACAATATTATAAACAATGATTAAATAAAGTTTCTATTTTTTTAAGTTTGAGAAACCAATTTCCCTAATTCTGTTTATACCATCTATTTCTTTTATAATAGAACTCACACTTTTTGGTATTAATTCTTCCCAATTTTCATTATTTAAGATCCTAGTCCTAACTGTTGTTGAAGATAATTTTTCTCTATTAAATAATTCCGTATTTTTTACTTCAATTCCAAATTCTTTCATTAACCTAAAAACAAGTTTGTTATTAGTAAATACAACATCAAATTTTGGAGTACTAGCAATAATATGTGATACCCAGATTCGGTTATCATTTGTATCATTAATTGGTATAATATATAATTTTGAAATATCAATATTGTTTTCAATCAATGCATTTCTAATCATCAATATTCGTTCCCCTGATGTAAATGGATTATTAAAAGAATGGGAATATTGTGCACTTCCAATTACAATTATCAATTCTTCTACCATTTTTAATAATGACTTAATTACTTGAAGATGGCCATTATGGATTGGTTGAAATCTGCCTAAAAATAATCCTCTTTTATACAAATTATATCACCTATTCATTCATTTACCAATATTTTTTCATCTACCAAAAATTCTGATAAGTCGACCCTATTATTAATAATTTTAATATTTTCCTTTTTTAACAATTCGATCTTTTTTTCTATTCCTTTTGCAAATCCACCAATCTGTCCATTACTTTTGACAACTCGATGACATGGAATTATTATCATATATGGATTTTTATGAAGTGCATTCCCAACTGCTCTTGCATATTTAATATTACCTAATACCTTGGCTATTTGGCCATATGTAGAAACTTTTCCTTCAGGAATTCGTTGTGTAATTTCGTAAACTTTTTTTTCAAATATACTGAATTGAGATAAATCGATATCTTGTTTTGAGTTATTTGTAATTTCTTTATTATTATCTTTCATTATTTCCATCATTTATTTTCTTTTCGTAGAGTTGTGTTCAATATTTTTTTCGTGTGATTATAATTTCTTTTCTATTTTATCATTTTTTAAGTTCTACAGTCCATTTTATTTAATTGCCAAATTAGACGTTTATTAATTTTAACAAATTCTAAATATTAAGGCAAGGAACCTTACATTAAATAAACATTAATTAAAGGGTTTTTTTAACATTTTTAAACTATGAAATCAACATTATCATAATTTCTAAAAATTTATTTTTTCTAATAATTTTTCTATAATTATCTTAAATAAAAATTGGTGAAACATGGTCATTCAAAATGATAGAAATAGATGGATCAATTGGAGAAGGCGGTGGACAGATTGTTAGAACGAGCATAGCTTTATCTACATTACTTGGAAAATCAATACGCATTTATAATATAAGGTCAAGCCGACCTAAGCCGGGTCTAAAATTTCAGCACACTGTAGGTATAAAAGCGGCTGCAAAAATTAGTAATGCAGAAATATCTGGTGTTAAATTAAATTCAGAGGAAATAACTTATAAACCTGGAAAAATCCAAGGCGGAAATTATGAAATTAATATAAAGACAGCTGGAAGTATCTCCTTAGTATTACAAGTACTCATGCCAATCATGGCATTTGCCGGAGAAAGAATCACATTAACAAATACTGGAGGTACTGATGTAAATTGGAGTCCTCCAGTAGATTTTATTCAAGAGGTATTCAGACCGATTTTAAGTTCAATGGGGTATATTTATAATATTAAAATAAATAGAAGGGGCCATTATCCAAGGGGTGGTGGGATTGTAAATTCAGTTTTTGAACCAGTAAAATATCTAAAGCCATTAAATATAAAAAATTATAAAGAAATTCAGAAAATCGAAGGGATCTCACATTGTGTAAAGCTTCCTAAACATGTTGCCGTCCGTCAAATGAACGCAGCCAAAAAATTTTTACGAGAAAACAATTTACCCGAACCAAAAATAAAAATAGAATTTTATAAACCCGAAGTAGACCCTCATTTAGGGCCTGGCAGTGGAATTCTTCTCTGGTGTACCCCTGATAATCAGATACCGCTAAGTGGAGATTCATATGGTGAACGTGGAAAAACTGCGGAAAAAGTAGGTATTGAAGCTGCTAGAAAACTTGTAAATGAAATAAAATCCCATGCATTACTTGATATTCATACCAGTGATATGATAATCCCTTATCTTGCAATTGCTGATGGCGTATCTATCATTAAAGTAAGAAATATTACAGAGCATTTAAGAACAAATATTGAAATTACAGAATATATTACAAAAACAAAGTTTAATGTAAATAAAATAAAAAATGATTTGTATGAAATAAAAGTTAAAGGAATAGGCCTAAAAAATAAAAATTTAACCTGAGTTTATTTATTCAATTTTTTTTCAATTATATCTATTATCTTTGTATAATATTTTTGATTATTTGCAACAAACCCAATCGTTGGAATAGTGTACATCTTTGATATAACATCAGGTTTAACAGTATTAGCTTGATCTTGTTTGTTTGCAATTATAATAATTCGTGATTTATCAATAATTTCCTGAATTTTGTCTAAATAATTTTGAGTTGTTATTACATTTTGAAATTTGCTATCTACTACAACAAAAATTAAATCCGAATTTTTTAAAAGCATAATTTGGTCTTCTAAACTTTTTAATGGAATTGCGATTACAAACGCATTATATTTTTGGGTAATCCTTCCTTTTTTCATAAATACTTGTGGTTCTTTCTTTAATGTCATTGAGTCTGCTTTTCTCCCAAAAATTAAATGGACCAACGACCGTTTACCCGCATTTTCTAAGCCAACGACCCCAATTTTAATTTGTATTAATTCTTCATTGCTTACCTCTTCTAATTTCGCGGTTTCCTCCTCCTTTTTAAAGAAAATTTCTGTGATTGTAGACTTAAACGGTTCAAAAATAGATAAATCTGAAGGAAAATCCCCTAATTTATTCTTATATTTGTTATAAAAATCTTTAATCAGTTTAACGCTTTTTTGAGCAATTGATAGAACATCTTCATTCAAATCGGCACATGTTACAAAAATTAAATCATTAAATGAAATATATATGAAGTTAATTTTTCCTATTTGTTTATAGCCTTCATCCAAATTTTTTAAAGTTGGCATCACTTCAATAAATTTATTTATAAAAGGTAATTCATCATCCAAGTTATTATATTTATCTGATAAAATACATTTACCTCTTATTAAATAATCTTGAATTTCTGGATATATGATGAAATTACTCCATATCAATTTTATTACCTTATTTTAAATTAAGAATTCAATTGAATTAATTTAATTTTATAAATAAGTTTTTTCATGAAATTTATAATTATAAAATTTTCAATTTAAAGAATTTGATAAAAGCCAACAAATCTAAATAGATTATTTGAAATTTAAGAATTCAAATATAAATTTTTTACCTATTTTTTCATTTAGAAAAAAATTCGATGAAAAGTTTGGATATAAATCGCATTTTAACTAATTATTAAATAGAAAATAAGTTTCATTTTTAATCCAATTCATTTCTTTTAAATTTTATGAATTCTTTAAAATTATAGTTATGAATCATAATCAAAATGATATAAATTTGTAAAGTAACTTTCAAGTATTTTTTAGGAAATTAGAATTTAATCAAAAAAATCTTAATAAAGAATTATTTAAATATAAATAAATAAAAAGAATAGCGATTTTGAGCATTAATTAAATAATGTTTACAAATCAAATAAAAAACAGGTACAGAATAGAATGATCTTAAATGAAGAAGGATTAGTATTAATAAAGTGGGACAATATTATTGGTCCATATATTAAAATGAAATACCCTGATATCAATTTAAATAACAATGAAATTTTAAATATTTATATCTCGCATGTAATGGACCAAAATCCAATTGAATTTCTCACTATGGAACATAAAAACAAAATATACTCGAGTTATTATAATAAAGATAAAAATGAAGTCCTTGTGTTAATGTTAGACTCAAATAAAAATATTAATTTGGCTAAAGATGCTATTTTGAAAAAGATGGCTAAAATCTCTTCTGAGAATGAATTGACAATTGATGACTTGAAAAAGGAATTGATTATGATTGATGAAATTATTGAAATGAACCAAGATTATAAAACGACTAATTGGGATAAAAATTTTGAAAATAATGAAATTAATAAAATTAAACAAGAAATTAATGATTTAAAAGGAAAATATGAGGTTCTTTCAGATAAAATAGACAGGTGTAATAATATGATTCATGATATTAAGTTAAAAATAAATGATTTTATTGCTAAATATACAAAAAAAAGTGAAGTATTAGGTAGTATAATTCAATAAATATTGAACCAAATAATATCTGGCTTCAAAACTCATAGAGATCATCATATTTTAATCAGACGAAAAATTATATCATTAGCCTAATTTTATAATATTAAAAAATTTATAAATGATTTTTTAAAAATTTAAATAAATTAAATAAATTAAAGATTATCAAATTAAATAAATTGAAATAATATGGTCGATTGAGATGTCAAAAAATATTGTTGAAGCAGGGTCGCTTAAACCTGGTAAATATATATTAATAAATAATGATCCATTTAAAATAATTTCGGCAGAAAAATCAAAGCCGGGCAAACATGGCTCTGCTCGTGTCAGGTTCGTAGCAGTAAATCTATATACAAATAAGAAAACAAGTTTAAATTTTCCAGTAGACACGAAAGTAGAAGTCCCAATAATAGATAAAAGGACGGCAATGGTAAATTCTATTATGGGTGATACAATAAGCTTAATGGATATGGAATCTTATAATACATTTGAATTAGAGATGCCTACTGATGAAGAAATAAAAAGCAAAATAAAAGAAGGAGTACAAGTAGAATATTGGGATATTGTAGGGCGTTATCATATTGAAAAAGTGAAAGGCTAATTCTTAGTTTCATTATTTTCATAATTTCTTATTTTATCTTATTGTGATTGTATTGACTAAAGATTTAATTTTAAAAATAATTAATAATGATAATTATTTGTTTAATTATTTTGGAAAAGTTAATAAAATTGAATTATTGAGTTTGAGTGAAAATGTCGTTTATTTAATATCAGGCGAAAAAAATAGAGGTATTGCAAAAATAGGATATAGAGGGTGGAATAAAATTGAATTTGAAAACCATAAAAAATTGTATAAATATAATTATCCAGTTGCGAAACCTCTAAAATATATTCCAATACAAGGTAATATCTTGGAAAATTGGGGCTGGGGCAATTTAAAACGGGAATTAGGAATATTATTCTGTGATTATATAGAGGGTAAATCTATGGATAAAAGCGTTGATAAAAAAATTATTATAAAAGCTATTAAATTACTTAAAAAAATTCATTTAGATGAACGATTAAGAGATAAAAATATTAAAAATTATCATGATATTGAAATTGATAGAGGAAAATCATATATAAATATATTAAACGCAAATTTGAGAAGTAAAATTTTAGATGATATGGAATCCTATCGTAATATACCTCTTAATTTAACATTTATACATGGTGGAGCTAGAATTGAACATTTCATCTGTAGTTATGATAAAATCTCATTAATTGATTTAGAAGCTTCATCTATGGGTGATCCATTTAAAGATATAGTTTATTTTTTTATTGACCTTTTAATGAACCAGATTTATTCAAAGGAATTCTTAAATATATATTTTGACAATAAATTGACATCAAATGAGATAAAAAGATTAAATTTTTTTACAATTAGACAACTATTGATCAAAGTAAAATATGGGACAACCCCTGAAATTAAGGAAAAATCTATTAAATTTCTCAAATTAAAAGAACCGGTTAAAATTCTAGGCGTAGATTAATTGAAAGATAAAAAATCTGTTGTACTAGTTCTGGACTCAAGTATTTTTATTAATAATATCGAAATTCTGCAGCTTAATTATCCACTTTTCACTATTAACGAATTAGGACAAGAATTAATTTCAGAAAGAGCAAAATTACTTTTTGATGTAGCTCTTATAAATGGCAGACTAAATTTAATAGAACCATCATTAAAATCACAAAAATATATTGAAAAAATTAGCAGAAAAACTGGTGATTTTTACAATTTATCTAAAATTGATAGAAAAATTTTGGCATTAGCTTGGTATATAAAGAATAATTTAAATTTTGATCCTATTGTTTTAACTGAGGATTATTCAATGCAAAATATTCTCTCAAAAATAAATATAAAATATACCTCATTTGTAGAATTAGGAATTAAATCACTTATACATTGGGAATTCTACTGTCCGGAGTGCAGAACAATAATTAAATCTCCTAATAAAGATTTTAAATGCCCAAATTGTGGTACAAAAATAAAAAAGCGCCCAAAAACCATTAGACGGATTAAAAAGTAATGATCAGAACTAATTCATTTTTATTATTAAAATTTTTTCATAACTTTTATTATTAATAAAAAAACAAAATTTAATTATTTTTTATTTTTTCGAGAGAATTTTTATTTTTTATTAAGTCATACCAAGAATTTCAGTAATTAATTGAGCATAATCCCTTAATGTAGCAACAATTAGACCTAGATCAGCTCCTGGAGATCCTGACCCAATCAATAAGAAGCCCGTACCTGCACAACTAACTACAGTAAATCCCGCTTGGCCTCTTAGTACTATTTCCCATAGTGGACCCTGCCCCATCGAGTTAATTGCCATTTCAGCACTATTAAGAATAGCTGCAACTACTGCACTCATCAAATCCGGGTCAATGGATGTCTGAGAATAATATGCAATCCTTCGACCATCCCTTGAGATAAGTGCAAGAGTATGAAGCGCAACTTCTGATGCTATTCTTTCAAGAATAGTAGCAATTTTTTGTTCAATTTCTCGAATACTCATCTGTTTCCACTCTAATAAAATTAATTTAATCTTGATTAAATTGCTTGAATTTATATTTTAAGGTATTTATTAATTCTATTATAATAAATTTAATATTTATATAAAATATGATTAATTAAAATTATGTTGGCGAACTATTTTGGTTTTTGAAAATTTCGGAAATTCATTAAGAGATGCTATCAAAAAATTATTGGGAAAACCAATAATCGACAAAAATGCTGTTGAAGAATTTATAAAGACATTACAACGGGCGATGTTCCAAGCAGATATTCATGTTGAACTTATTAATGCACTATCTGAAAATATAAGAAAAAGAGCGCTTAAAGACGAATTACCTATGGGGATAAGTAGAAATAATTACATCGTTAAGGTAGTTTATGATGAGATTACTAGTTTTTTAGGTAAAAAATATTATCCTTTACAAATTAATTCTGGAGAAACAAATATACTATTGATGATTGGGATACAAGGTAGTGGAAAAACGACTACAACTGCTAAACTCGCTAATTATTTAAAGAAAACTTCAAAAACTGCTATTGTCTGTGCTGACACTTACAGACCTGGTGCGTTTGACCAGCTTTCACAATTAGCAAAATCTATTGACGTTCCAATTTATGGAGACCCTGGAAATAACGATGCTGTTTATATTGCTAAAAAGGGCGTTGAACATTTTAAATCTAAAAAATATGAAGTAATAATTGTCGATACTGCAGGTAGGCATAAAGACGAAAAAGGGTTAATAAAAGAAATGGTACAAATAGCCAGAATAATCAATCCAACTGAAATTATTCTTGTTATTGACGGAACTATTGGCCAACAAGCAGCAATTCAAGCTCATGCTTTTAATAAATTTACGGATATTGGTTCTATAATAGTTACAAAGCTAGATGGGTCGGCTAAGGGCGGAGGAGCTTTATCAGCTGTAGCTGCAACTGGGGCTCCCATAAAATTTATTGGTACTGGAGAAAAAATTGATGATTTAGAAAAATTTAATCCAAAAAACTTTGTAGGTAGATTAATTGGTATTCCAGATCTTGATGGAATTTTAGAACGCGTTAAAAGAGCTGAAATTGAACCTGAAAAAGAATTAAAGAAAAAGTTCCTAATGGGAAATTTTACTTTAGAGGACATGATGAACCAAATCAAACAATTTAAAAAACTTGGCTCTATGAAAAAAATGCTGGACATGATGGGGCTTGCAGGTCAATTGCCTGATGAATATAAAAATATTGCAGATGATAATATCAAAAAATGGAAGGTAATAATGGATTCTATGCGGAAAAAAGAACGCGAAAATCCAAGCATCATTAAAAAGTCGCATATTATGAGAATTGCACGGGGTTCTGGTACTTCTTATCGTGATGTAAAACAGTTACTCGACCAATACGACATGATGAAAAAGATGATCAAAAAATTTGGTAAAAGTCGCAAATTAAGAAAAGGTGGAATGCCTTCTATGTTCTTAGGTGGAAATATTCCTCCAAATATGGGCCAGATGCCTAAAAAATTTAAGTTTAGAGGCAAATCATATCATTAAAATATTTTTGAAATTACAAAAAGAAAATAGATATTAAATTATAAAAAAATACAAGTAAAATAATATAATACATATTTTTTATTCCAAATTCATCAAGAAATTTTTAATATTACCATTAACTTTTTCCCATTCATTTAATAGGTCTGTTTTGGACAAATTTCCATTTTTGTTTTCTTGCTCTTTATCTATGAATTTAAGAAACTCACTAATTATGGGTGATTTCACAATATGTATGTATGCACTTTCTTCTCCTATAACATTAAATTCAGTAATAATTCCACCGGATACTTTCTTCTCAACTCCTAAGCCTCTAAAGATAATTTCACCGTCTTTTATTGTACAAAATACAATACCTTCTGTAATATCTGTTAAAACATTTCCATCTTTTAATTTTACTCGAAATTCGCACATTTTTAATACCTGTTTCATTATATTCTATTATTAATTAAATATTTTATGGTCAATTCTGATTAATAATTCAACACAATAATTAAGAAATCATATTTTATTAGTATTATACGATTTTTATTCCATATTTTAGGTCGATTTACTTAATTTAATTCTTATATAAATTTATTTTTAAGATACTTTTTAATTTTTTATAATTTTATGATTTTTTATTGTAAAAATTCATGGAAAAAAGTACTTTTTTAGTATTAAATTATCCAAAAATTTATTTAAAAATTAATAGGCAATTAATAGAACAAATTTTGAGAAATTTTCGATGTTATAAGGAGAAGAATTTGTTATATACACAATAAATTAACTGGAATATTAATGTAAAACTATTATTTAATTTAATAAATTAAAGTTAAAAGTCAATTGGGATCATATAATCATTACCTTTTGCCTCATAGGAACCTATTAGCAATCTCTGATATTTCGATTTTGTCTTTAAATCAAATACTTCTTCTAATTTTCCATATGATTCAATTTTTTCCCCATTTTCTACTATATTAGAATAAATACCTTCATAGGAAATAATTTGATTCAAATTCTCTGATTTTTTACCTTTGATTATTTCAACATCTTCAATTACATATTTAGACGGCAAAAACATACTATTATTAGAATCTTTTATCATTGCTCTTATCTTTGCAAGCCCTAAATATTTACATTGCTCATTTCCATAATTATTGTTTATATTCTTTATTTCTTTTATTGGATGAATTGAGAATCTTGTATCATCAAAATATCCAAATGACCATTGTCTTGATAATATGATTTTTGCAATTTTTTTATTAAAATTAAATTGCTCTGTTTTTCTTTTTATCCAATTTTCGATCTCGTGATTGGATTTAAATTGTTTAATTCTTTTGGATTCATCATATTCCATAATTAATGTTTTTTTAATTTTTTTAGCATTATTAACTCCATAAATTGTTAAATCTATATCTGAAAATTTCGGATTATGAATATTTATTAAAATCGAACCTGTAACACCAAATTTATCCCTATTTACACCACTTTTATCCTTTAAATAATCTACAAGAGCAATAACTTTTTCTTGAAGGGCATCTCGCTTTTTTAAATTAGCAATTTCTTCAATTTTTTTATCAGCTTCATAATATTTTTTAACATAAGTGAGTGGTACTGCTGAAATTTTAACATTATTAAATTTATCATTAAAAATGTAATCTGGATAATTCTCAAGAAATTTTAAGCTTTTCTGGACTGATATTGCTGAATAAAATGGGATCATTCTTTTAAGCGGCTGTTCGTCCATCTTCCATTTTCCAACAGTATCAGGTGCATATTTTAAATAAGAAATAATTCGATCTGATGGATGGTCATACCCAACAATACAAAAAAAGAAGTTATCTTTAGTCAAAATAAAGTCTCGATCCTTAAATACTAAATCTTTAATTTTAGAGCCTCCTAATCTACTAATTTTAGGTAATCGTTTTTGCTGGAACCTACAATTAATCTATAATATGAACTTTTGGTATTTGTAATAACTTTTTCAATTTTACCATGAGCAATGAAAGATTCGCCCTCATTTAATAATTCAGAAAATCTGCCCCGATATGAAAAAATCTCATCAATCTGAAGATCTGGAAAATTTTTAGTCAGTATTTCAGTTTCATAAGTTTTATAAATACAAGGAGTAAAAATAGATTCTGAATTATTTTTTATACGTCCTTTTATAGTTGCATATCCATAATTTTTGATTTTAAAATCACCATATGAATATTCTATTTCATCCCAGTCTTTAATTCCCCTAATATAAAAATCTATTCCTTTAAATATTCCTTGAAAAAGTTTTCTTGATTCAATTTTAATAAAATCTTTCCATGATATCTTGGTATCTTTTCGTTTAAATTTATATAATTTTTTATATTGATCTATCGAGTATCTATTTATATCATTTTTATCAGAAAAAATTTTTGACATATTATCATATACCATTCTAACATTTTTTGCACCATAGATTATTATGTCTATATCTGAATTTTTTGTTTCCAAATCAACCATGAGGGAACCCGAAATTCCAATTTTATTTTCATCACAATTTGTCGAGTTTATGAGGATATCTGTAAAATTCAGTGCAGATTTTTGTAAACTGGTCAAATTCTGTTTTTTCTTTAAAGTTAATCTAAAATTAACAGGATTATAGATATATTTTATATCTTTATTTAGAACACCTTGAAGATTTGTATCCAAAATAGGGTCATAAAACAAGTATTCTGGGTGAATTTTACGCAATATTTCTGTTCTATCTGAGATAGAATAGACCTTTTTATATTTCACTCCATTTCTTTTTCTATTTCCATCAATAGCAGGGAAATATCTAATAAATGAAATAATTTTATTTTCTGGATGAATATGTCCTTTAACATCAAATATTAGTCCATCATAAGTTTCTATAAAGAACCCTTCACATGCAAGCATATTTTTCATATAATTATACCTTATTTTTAAAAGCATATCTTAAATTTCCAATAGTTGAATGTATTTCGGCTATAGCATTATGAGGATGAATACTTTCTTGGCTTTCAACTTTGAAATTAACAGTCGTATTATCTGGAAGATTTATATATTTTTTAAACAAATTCAAAGCCATTATTCTAATACAATCTTCAACAAATCTTGTATTAAGGTGTGAATATCTAATTAATTTTCCTTCGTCCGTACGTTTTAAAATATTATATGTAATTCCGGACATACTTTGTTCTATAATTTTAATTAAATCTAAAAGTTCAATGTCGAAATTTGATGGAATTTCAATTGTTATAGTTCCGATACATCTTTGGCTGTGAGTTGCCATAGGAACAAGGTTAAGAATATCATTTATTATTTTATCATCAATATGAAATTCATTTTTTCGACTTTCCAGGATAGATCTAGCATAATCTCTAGATAATTCTTGTCCACAAGGGCAAGCACTCATTCCAATAATAGAAACTGTCAAATATTGTCGTATTATTTTATTATTTTCATTTTCTACGTCTTTAAATCCTTCTGTTTTAATATGTATTTCAAGACTTTTCTGGACTTTGCCTTTACCCTCTTGAAATACATCAATAACTAATATTCCATCTAAAAGTACCTCAACTTTTGATGTATATTCGTGTTTTTCTAATAGTCTAAATGCCATATTTTTTGTAATATCTTCAATTCTTCTAGCGGGTTTGTGAGATATTTCGTCAATGACTTCTTCGATAGTTTCACTATTTCTAGACATATGCGTGCCACGAAGATTATTGGGTAATTCAACAACTGCAGAAATTAAAGGTGTAAATTCATAATCTTTATGGTCATATCTAATTTTTACTCGAGTCCTAACATTATTTATACCGACTTTATCTATTTTAATTGGGATAAGTGATAATTGATTTTGTATATCCGGTAATTCAGAAATTTTATACACCACCTATTCAGGTAAATCATAATAAATATTATCAAAAATTGAACCTGATGCATCTTTAATTTTCATATTTTCAATCAATTTTTTATATTGACCATCAGCCAAGCCATTTGCAATTAAGGCAGCTCCTTGGGCGGCTTCTTTTGTATATTTTGCTCCAGCTAGTCCAGATATATTTCTTAATGGTGCTATATATGATAATCTTTTATTTAGTGCACCAAACATTTCTTCTTGCTGTGATAATCTTCCAGACAATAATATTTCCTTAGGTTTATTTACTGAAATAGTCATTGCTAGCACGCTTTTACATATACTTTCTATTAATGCATCAAATGCTATTTTACATCTATCATCTTTTTCTATTAGCAACATAAATTCTTCAGGACTTAGTTGCGATGAACCAACAATTGATGTTATTCCTCCCTGATAAATTGTTGACTTTTTTATGTCTTTTAATATATATGCGAGTTCACCGTCTAATGCGCCACCACCCATAAAACCCAATCCACCAGATGAACCACCTATTCCATCAACAATTTGTCCGTTTTTTATTCCCAATATTGCAGTAAAACCACTTCCTAGTTCAATTAAAATAAAATTCGTCTTATCATAATCAATATTATAATAATTTGATTGATCAAAAATAGAGAGAGCTGCCGAACAAACTTTATCTGCAGTCCCCATATCTATTTTATTTATTTTTCTATATAAAGGTACTGTTGGTAAATGTTTTACACCTGGTATAAAATATGCATTATAATCTTTTTTTAATAAAAGGTCAATTACTCTTCCTAGACCAACTAACTCAGACCCTGATTTTTGTCTTTTTAATGTCAATTCGAAAATTTGTTCATGGGTAAGCTCAGTAATAGAAGTCAACGGGATCCCAAATCCACTGGGCGCAACAATTAAATCAATATCCTCAATTGAATCTAAGATATCTATTAACAATTCTGGTTTGTTAATGACTCTTTTTGTTGGAAAGGCATTTTCATATATAATAGTAGAATTTTCTAGTCCTACAATACCCCATAAATTTGTTCCAGGATCAATTCCAATAACTTTAACCATTAAAAAGCACATTCTTATTTATTTTGTTTTATCCATTTTACTATATTTTCTCTTTTAAGTAAGGCATCATCGGCTGATTTCTTAATTTTATCTGTCAATTTTTTCTTGATTTCATTGTCAATTTCTTCACCAACTATTTTTTTAACTTTTGTATATGCACTTTCTCTATATTTTGTTAACAACTCAATTTTTCCATCTTTTGTTTTCATCTGAATTTTACCTTTATTATTATTTGTAGAACCAATGATTGCAATATCTACTCCTGCTCTTTTTACAGTTGAAATAATTTCATCTACACTAGATTTCGGGCAGAATATTAATAATGTATCAAGAGAGACACCTAAATAATCTACATTTAAGTTCTCTAGCATTTTATATACTTTATGGTTTATTAAAGATTTAAATTTCTCTTCATCAATTGTCATTCCTACTTTTGATTCATATGCAATTTCATTTAAATCGCCACGAATTCCACCATTTGTAACATCACACATACTATTTATGACATTTTGGAGACCATTATCAAAAATGGCTTTACATGCTGTTAAAAATTTTATATTAATTGTTTCTTTAACCACATCTGGCAAACCACCGTATATTGCAGTTGTAGCTATAGTACCGCCTCCAGCTCCACTAGTCATCAAAATAACATCATTGTCTGTAATAAATTTTCTTGCTAATATTTTTTTTGCAACTCCTACAGCACTAATTCCACCTGTAATTCGAGTACCAATGACCATATCTCCGCCAATTCTTAGTGTACTTCCACCAGTAATTGGTACTTCTGCCAGCTCTGCAACAGCTGAAACCCCCCCCATAAAGTCAAATAGTTTTCCTATATCACAGTCATCAGCCAAATGTATGTCAATTAAAATGGAAATTGGTTCTGAACCTTTTACATATAAATCTCTTAGAGCAGCTCTAGTTACATGAAATCCAGCAATAAAGGGAAAATCACTTAATCGAGAATGCATACCTTCCATTTTAGATGTTATATAAATTTTATTTTCCTTTTCTATAGAATTAAATTCTACAGCCCCTGCATCATCTAATGAAGTTGGAGATAAAAATGCTTTTTTTGATGTTTCAGATAATTTTGCAATTAAATTATGGACAAAAAAATCGCCCCATCCTCGGCATCCAACTCCCTGTTCACCTATAGTTACATTACTCTTTGGGTAAAACAATAATGATTTTACAAAATCATCTCGCGGTTCAATTGAACTATTCACAACTTCTTCATATACAGCTTCGGCTAAGTTTCTCGCATTCTCCTCTGTTATGTCTTTATATATTAAATATTCTTCGACCAATTTATCAATGATTTTTGTTTTTGAAATGTTCTTATTAATGAGTGCCCGTGACATTCCTTCTAAATCTGTCATAAATTCTTACCACTATTTATTTGAAAATTAAAGAAAATTTTATTTAATGTTTAATTCATTTTATTTAAATAAGAATTTTTATTATTAGGTGAAAATTTTGA
The DNA here is from genome assembly GCA_005191425.1 of Candidatus Helarchaeota ASGARD archaeon Hel_GB_B. GTDB lineage: Archaea > Asgardarchaeota > Lokiarchaeia > Helarchaeales > HEL-GB-B > HEL-GB-B. The sequence continues at coordinate 31,941 of SUPR01000011.1, read as the reverse complement.
AACTCCAAGTAATCAAAAGAAATGGACGTTTTTATTTTCATGTATATCTCCCGAAAAATATTATTGAACATATCTTAAGATGGGAAAGAGGAGAAGAATTAAATTTCCAAGTAATAGATGACTGCTTAATTATTCGTAAAAGTAATACTCCCAATTTCAAACATAGTGATTGGAGTAAAGCATTAGAATGTGATTTTTGTAATAGAAAAACTATTTTTATTAAGGGTGTAATTAAAAAGAACCAATTAATTATTATTAGTCGTTGCGTCAAATGTAAAAAACGAAAAAAAATTATTTTACCGTTAAGCGAAAAAAATAACTGGTTAGGGCACGTTGAAGAGATGATTGAAAGATGTGATTTATGTGGAGAAAAATCACTAGAAACAATTAGAGCTCGGTTTGGATGGGATTGGAAAGCAATTAATTATGCGACAATTGTTTATCTTTGTAAAAATTGTAAAACAGAAAGAACAAAAATTATACCCTATGATATCCTATCTGACATTAGAGGAATTCTACCTAAAAAAGTAGAATTACCTAAAATAAAATGCGTTTATTGTGGCTATGAGATTAACAATTACGATGAAAATACTTGTCCTAACTGTCATAAAGAGATAATATGTAAAAAATGCGGCAATTTCATTTTAGAAAAATCTCGATATTGTGTTCATTGTGGCGAAGAAATAGAAGAATTCTCTAATATCTCACAATTAGAAACTCAGCACTGCCCTTTTTGTAATGAAATTATAAATCAAGGCGCGTTATTTTGCGACAGATGTGGTAATTTAGTATCATGTTTTGTTTGCGGGGCGCCTTTAAGAGAAATATCTAATTATTGCGGAAATTGCGGTGCTAATATTAAAAAAGGTATTGACCTTATTTCTTTAATGGACAGAGAATAATTTTATAATAACCTATAAATTTTAATCATTCTAATTTTAATCTATTGAAAATATCATCTATAATCCATGAATATACCGAATTTGGATAGACCTTTTTTATTATTCTTCTATAATGCTTTAAAAGTGATATTAGTCCGTCTATTTTTGAAATTAGTTCTGGAGTATTTAACCTTCGATATAATGAAATTCTGGTCGAATGAATGATTGATTCTAATACACATCCAGTGGCTCTATTAATCGGTTCAAATTCTTTTTGATAATCCATATTATAAATATAATTCAATGGCTCACATTTGAATTCAGCCCGAATATCATCTTTTCTGACGTCCTCTAAGACTTTAACTTCAATTGATAGATTGGAATTTTTAAAAATTGGCGTCGTAAATTCAGAAACAACTTTAAAATAATCCATCAATTTACTCATATCTTTATCTTCTTGGGAAAAAATATAAAATAACTTTAGGTCATCAATAAAATTTATAACTGCACACCTATTTTTATCCATATATTTATATGTCCTACTTGTTTTGTATGGCTTTATTGAGATATAATCATCTTTAAATATTATTCCCATTGGTGCAGCATGGGGAAAATCCGGTTTATTATTAAAAGTTGAAACTATCGTCTCATAAATTGCATATTTTTGTAATTTGAATTTGTCAACAAATGAATCTATTGACAAAAAGGATGATTTTATCCATGACATTTTGAATCACTATTTTTTTTTGATAATATTCATATATTACTCGATTATATGTTATGAATCTTTTTAAAATATTATTCATGAAACAAATAATAAATAATAAAGAGAGATTTGAATTACCTGTAGATATTCAAATAAAAAAGATGATAATTCAAGATTTAACACATGCATATGACCATCTAAGCGAGAAAGACAGATTAATGCGTTTCTCAATTGCAAAAGCAATAGCAGACCTTCATTTTAGATAAAAATGAAAGATAACTGGTTAACTTTGTTAATATTTTTCCTATTGTAATCAAAATATATCTTAATACATTTTAATCTTAAAGTTCCAAATAATACAAATTATTAAATTTAAAATAAACCTATATCAACAATATGAACGATTCTGAAAAAATTATCAAAAAATTTTTTGGAAATGAAGTTTTAGCAAGAGATCGGGCTATATTCGAGGCAGGAATTAGTCTCGGCGCATTATTTCATCAATTTATAGGGATGCCATTAAAAAAAGATAAAATTTTTATTTCAAATGTCGAAAAAATGATAGAAGAATCAATATCAACGCAACCTTACATTAAATCCGTAGATGTAAAAATAAATTTTGATAAATTGAAAAATCATGAAAATCCTTATGACTACTCTGTTTTAAACAGCGAAATAATTGATGTAAAATTAATATCTGAATATGAAAATATAATCGTCTATTCTCGTATAAAATTTATTGAAGAATTAAATTTCCCTTTAATGTTTATTGAAAAAATTGAAGGCTAATTTTTTATTTTAATTCTTTTTAATTTAATTTTCCAAGATTAAATTTAATTTGATTAAGAATCTTCAATTAAAATATTATTAGCTAAAGTTTTAATTATTATAAAAATAACTAATACTAAAAAACTAGCATAATATTTGATGATAAATATGGCTAAAAAGGAAATTTTTGCAGTTATAGATGCAGGTACAACCGGATTAAGGACTATTCTTTATGATTCATCTGGGAAAGAACTCGGCAAAGCTTATAAAGAGCATAAAAGTTACTTTGAAAATCCAAATTGGGTCGAACAAAATGCTAATGATTGGTATCAATCAGTTAAAGAAACTTCAAAAGCTGTAATAAAAAAGTCTGGTGTATCGAAAGACCAAATAATTGGAATTAGCATTACCAATCAGAGAGAAACCATTGTACCCGTATCTGAAGACGGCATTCCTCTACGAAATGCAATTATTTGGCAGGATAGAAGGACTATTGATGAATGTAAAGATATAGAAAAGCTAATTGGTTTTGAAGAAATAAATAGAATTACTGGCCTTACGATTAACCCTTATTTCTCTGCCCCTAAAATAATGTGGATTAAAAAAAATCAACCCGAAATTTTCAAAAAGACACACAAATTTTTACTTGTCCATGATTTCTTAATTAATAAACTAGGAAATATTTTTGTCTCAGATTGGTCGAATGCATCCAGGACTATGTTATTTGATATAACTAAATTCGAATGGAGTAAAGAAATTTGTGATAAATTAGAACTTGATATTGATAAATTACCTGAAACTGTTCCATCAAGTAAAGTTGTTGGTAAGGTCTCGAAAAAAGCAGCAAATGAAACTGGATTTAATGAAGGTACTCCGATAATAGCAGGTGGCGGCGACCAACAATGTGCAGCGGTTGGAAATGGGGTAATAAAAGAAGGACGGGTCAAAGTTACTACTGGAACTGGGAGCTTTATTTTGGCATATATTGATAAATTAACTCGTGATCCTAAAAGAAGAATTCTTACTACATGTCATGCTATACCCGGAAAATATATTCTTGAAGCTTCTGTTTTTACTACTGGCGCTATATATAGGTGGTTTAGGGATAATTTTGGAGAAAAAGAAAAAGAATTAGCAAATAAAACTGGTAGAGACCCTTATGATATTCTAAATGAAGAATGCAAAAAAAATACTAGACTTGGAGCAAATGGGCTGCTTTTAATTCCTCATTTTGCAGGTGCAGGTGCTCCTTACTGGAATAGTTTAGCTAAAGGAATTATTATTGGATTATCATTAAACCATACAAGGTATGATATTATCAGGTCAATTTTTGAAGCAGTTGGTTTCGAAATTAGAAAAAATATTGAATTATTTAACGAAATGGGTATTAAGGTTGATGAAATAAGAATTACAGGGGGAGGTACTAGATCTTCGTTCTGGAATCAAATACAAGCCGATATTTACGGGATACCCGTACTAAGGGTTTCAACTGAAGAAACTACCTCACTTGGCTGTGCTATTTTAATTGGGGTAGGTTCCGGGGTATATAAAAATTTTGATGATGCAATTGAAAGCATGATTACAATTAAAGAAAAATTAAAACCCAATGCAAAAAACAATGAAAAATATAATAAATTGTTTGCAATTAATAAAAGGATATTTAATATTATGAACGAAAATGAAATTTATTCTGACTTAAATAAGTTTATTTTAGAATCTTACTAATGAATATCCTTATTTTTTATTATACAAAATAATTAAATCTCAATTCTAAATAATACCTCAAAAATTTTTCGTTCTGCCTTTCTTAAATGTTCGTGGACCGCGGAAATTGAAATATTATAGTGCTTTGCTATTTGTTCAGCCGAAATTTTTCTTGGAATTTGGAAATAACCATTTTGTACAGCATATTTCATTATTTCCAATTGCTTTGCCGATAATATCGAATAAATTGAATTTATATTACTTTTAATTGGCATAATGCTTAATATTTTAAAATTTTCTTTTGAAGTATACTTAGAAAAAAAATCTATGACCGATTTTAATTGTGTTTCATAGGATATTATTGATATTTTAATATAATTTTTCGTAAAAATAATTGGATAATGCAATAATACATCAAAATCTGATATTAATTCATGAAATTTATTTTCTTTTTGCGTTTTAACAAAGCAAATATATTCATTTTCATTTATAATAGCCAGTTCTTCTATATATTTAATCCCCATTTCTTTTATTTTTAATAAATCAATTGGCTTATAATCACAGCAAAACTTGAACTTTTGGATTGCTATTAAATTATAATTATCATATCTGAAAATATGTAAAACTTCTAATTTTTCTACATAGTCAAATAACGACTTAAAACCAATGATCTCCATGAATTCTTTTGGAATTTCATTTTTTATTTGTAATATAATTTTTTTCATCTACATCCTCCTTTATTTGCTTTTTTTTAATAAACTAAATTAAAAATGGAAAAATGGCTTTTCTATCTTTTGGATAGTCCGGAAAATGTTCTAAATACCATTTATGATGTGACCTCGCTCTGGGAATTAAATTTGCCATGACCCAAAAAGCAAAAACTAGACCTGAAAAAGACCAGGTCAAAATAGCCCATCCAACCCATTCTATAACTTCTCCCAAATAATTTCCACAAGATACCCACTTGAAAACTCCTCCAAAAGGAATTTTATATCCTCTATCACCGTGTTTTCTCAATGTCCTTAGAATATGGTCTGAATGCAAATTAATTATCACTCCTATAAAAAAAATGGTAATACCTATTAAAAATTGTGGCGTTAATAACCAATTAATTTCGAGAATAGGACCAAAATAAGTTAACCATCTTCCTTGTAAATATCCATTTATTAAGTTAAAAAGAACACCTGTCATCATTATAGAAAATGGAATAAATTCTTTACCTCTAACAAGAAATGGAAAAATAAAAGCTCGGTTAATATAATGTCCAACAAATAAACACATAAATATTATAGCAACTACATTATACAATCTATTACCAATAAAATAACAAATTAAGTACATAAACAATGATACTGATTCCATAATTACCCATGCTATCCTATAATTAATTCCACTCTTAGCATGTCTCCCATAATTAGCTGGTTTAGATAATAAAACTATAAACATTATTCCACCCCAAATTAAAAACATGATTTCTATTGTGTAAAAAAAAAACAATTCGATCATCATTTTCACATTTTATTATTTTTATATTACCTTGATATTTCAAGCATTATTTATTTATTTTATAATTTTTTGGGTAATATTAATTGGTTAAAATTTATTTGTTTAAAAGTGAACTACTATGAAAATATTAATTACTGGTGGCTTAGGCGGTCTAGGAAGACATATTTGCAAAAATTTGTTAGAAAAAGGGCATGAAATTACCATTTTTGATCTAAAAACTATGAATAACCAAATGGGCGCTAATAAATTTCCCGACTTAGTAAAATGGGGAAATATATTAGATGAAAATACGTATAAGGATTTAATTCCTGATCAAGATGTTATTATACATTTAGCATTCATATTACCTCCTTGGTCTGAAACAAATCCCAAAGCTTATGAAATTAATGTTGAAGGTACTAGACAGTTAGTAAAATTAATTGAGCAATTAAATCCAAATTGTAGACTTATATTTACTTCTTCTGTTGCTGTTTTTGGCCATACACATAATGAAAATCCCCCAATAACTGTTGATCACCCTGTTTTTGCTACAGATAATTATTCTGAACATAAAATAAAATGTGAAAATATTGTTAAAAACTCTAATTTAGAGTGGATAATCCTCAGATTTGCTGAAGCACCATATCTAAATGTTGACCTTAAACCAAAAAACTTAAAACGAATGTATTCACTTCCTTGGGATCAAAGAGTGGAATTTATTCATCCTTTAGATGTAGCCTTAGCTGTATCCAATGCAGTTTCAATACCTCCCCATCAAGCTAAAAAGACCTATATTATCGGTGGCGGCACACAATGTCAACTTATTTATTATGATCAAATTGTTAAGTTATTTGAAATGTTCAATTTGCCGCCTCCCAATAAGGAAAAATTTAGTAATGACCATTTTTACCTTGACTGGTATGATACAAATACATCTGAAAAAGTCTTTAATTTTCAAAAAAGAAATTTCGACGATTACATCGATGATCTTAGAAGTAATCTTGGCTGGAAAGTTGGTTTTATAAGATTCTTTGCTCCACTCGTTAAAATTTTTATTTAATTTTTTTATTTAATTTTTGATTTAATTTTATTCTCAGAATATTTTTGAAACTCTTTTTTATTGATTGAAAAATTATGTTTTATCTTTTTTATTTTAATTTCTTAGCCTTTTATTAGATTATAAAACCAATAACTATTTAAAATAAAGTTTTTTTATTATTAATAATTCTATTCAATCTTTAAATCTTTATATAAGATAAGACAATTGGAATATGTATAGAAAATAAAGAGAAATTCTTTGGTGTTTGAATATTGAAAAAAGATGATAGGTATTATGAAAAAAGTAGAGAATTCTGGAATACTGCTGGTGTAGCTTTAGTTTTTACAATACTTGTATTAATCAGTATTGTATTCATTATATTTGATATTCCTTTTATTGGAATTAAGTATTGGGGCTTTTGGTTTGGTATCCCAGCTTTTTTCCTATGGATTGCGTCAGTTAATCAATATATGCAAAATAAAAGATTTAAGAAAACAGTAGAAAGTGTATTGAATTCTTATAAAGAATTGAACGATAGAATTTCACTAGATAAGTTAAGTTCAGAGACCATGATTAGTCAAAACATTTTACTCAGAGTTCTAATGGACTTAAGATCTGAAGGCAGGTTAAAATATATCTATGATAAAAAAACTGGTGATATTATTATCAATCCTAAAAAATTGGAAGACCAAAAAATTGAAGTCAGTGAAGCAAAATCTGAAAATCCTTATTATTGTCCCTATTGTGGTGAACCAATCTCAAGAAATGATAAATTCTGTTTTAAATGTGGGTCCAGTACTGATTAATGATTTTTCAAATTAAAAAAACCCAAGTCATAACTTATTTTTTAGTTTTAATACTTATTATATTTTTAAACTCCTCTATGAATTTTTTTGATATTTTGTTATCTTTAATTATATCTTTATAAACAAACCCTGCTCTAAATTTATGTCCACCACCGCCGAATTCAGTTGCTATATTTCGCACATTGATCGAATGGCTTCTAATTGAAACTTGGTCTCCATTTATTGTTAGATAGATATCTGCATCAAGATTGTTAAATAAATATTTTATAAGACTACCTGTCGTAAATATTTCAGAAATTCCTATAAGTATTTTCAACCCATTTATTTCAAAATTTATTAAATTTTTTAAAACTCGTTTTATCTCGATATTTTCAACTTTTAATCTTTCTTTGTTCTGATTTATAATCCAGTCATTCTCAAAATCTCCCTCAGATAAATATAACATTATTTTATATAAATTTCTTAAATTAGTTTGATTTGCATTTATGACCCTCTGCAACATATCTGATATTTCTAAACTTATATTATGGTCTACTGCATTAGCAAAATTAGAAATTTGCTCCGAAATACTATCTATCCACCCATATTTTTCCTTTAGATATTTATAAAGTAATTTAGATGCGCAACCATTTTTAGCGTTGTGAATAAAACCTCCTAAAATAGATTCCATAAATCTTCTATTTTCATTATTAATCAGATGATGGTCTATCCAATAAATTTTCTTGAACTTTAATCTAATAGATTCATAATAATTTTTTTTATGAAAATCAACCGTTCCTCGAAAAAATGGTAAATATAATTCATTAAATCCAATATCTGTTATATATAACAAATCAAAATCTTTAACTATTGCCTTTGAAATTAATTTCACAAATTCACTATAAAGAGAGTAATAAAAAAAAAAGAAATATTCACCACTTTGGTCATAATATCTCTTTAATATTGCAGCAGAACCTATTCCATCAAGGTCTTCTCTATGTGTAATTATAATTATTTTTTTCATTTTTCTGAATTAATATTTATTTTTTATTGGATTATAAATTATAAGCCCTTTTATATAACTGAATTTGTAGTTAAATTTTTCTTACTATAATTTTAATACCTTAAATAATTTAATTTTTGATGATTCTATTTAAGGCGATTGTATTTTTAATATATTTAGTTATTTTTTTAGATATTTTCAAAATAATCTAATTAAAAAAATATTTATTAATTTTAATAATTTAGGTGCGAATGAAAATTTTCGATAATTTAAAAATTTAAACTATCATTTGAGCAGAAAAAAGAAACAATTACAATCAATATGATGCGCAATTTATATATTAACAGTTAATTTGGTTCTATTCTACATTAAAAAATTTATTACATAATTATATTTTCAAAATCTGAACATTAAAATTAAAGTATTTAAATAAATTATACCAATTAATTTAAAAAGTCGAATGAAAAAATCGAAAGAGTTTAAGAATAAACATTTAATAAATCTTAAAATAGTAGTAAAGTTTTGATTTGATTGTTTATTATGTTTGATTAATAGATTTTGTAATAATAGTTATATGGAATGTGAGAATTAGTGGCAGAAGACAAGCAAAATAATGATTTTGATGAAAATATAAGCTATAAAATTCCTTTTAGTGAAAGAGTTGGTAGAAACTCTTTATTTAATCTAGCAGGAAATATAATAAGTTATATTTTAAAGTTTATTTCAATACCAATAATCTTAAATTTTATCAAATTTGATTTCGGATATTATTACACTATCACTTCCTATGCCGGTATAATAATATTATCCTATAATTTTTTTAATTTAGGGACAAATTTTTCTAGTAGCAAATTCATATCGGAATATTTTTCCTTAAAGAATGAAAACAAAATAAATTCAGTTTTCTCGATTAATTTATTTTTAAATATTTTAGCTTCCATCATAACTACAATAATTTTGATTTTTATAATGTTTTTTTTTGTGCCGTCTAGAGGTATTATTGAGCCAAGTTTTATGAATATTTATATATCATCATGTGTTGCATTAATAATTGGTAGATTTATTCTTAATTTAGTTAATCCATATACAATAGTATTATTGGGCTTCCAAAGAAATGATTTCTATGTATTTATAATGACTATTGTTAATACAACTACATCATTTTTTAAAATAATATTTATTGTATTGGGCTTTAATGTATTAGGACTCATTATATCTGATTATTTGTTTATAATTATTGGGAGCATTGCCATTTTTTACATAATCAAAAAAAGATATAAGAATTTGAAATTCAGTTTAAAGTATGTCAATTGGAAAGATATAAAAAGGTATAGCTCTCAAGGGTTAGCATTTTATTTCGCTAATTTTGATGAAACATTGTTTATTGATTTAAATACCGTTTTAATCCCTTATCTAATGTCTATGAAATACCCATATACAAATCCAAATTACTCAATTACTATTTATGGGACTTCTCTGAAACTCGGAAGATATGGAATGGCATTAACATCTAGCTTGCAGGGTGGTCAAGTTGCAATTGCAACTGAATTATATACAAAAAAAGAAATGCAAAAATTTAGAGATTTATTTGGAAGATTATTCAATTTGTCCTTCTTTTTATCAATTGTTTTAGCAACAAGCGTAATGTTATTATCGCCCCAAATATTATTACATTACATCGGTCTACCATTTTATAATGCATGGCCAATATTAAGCAGTTTAGTATTAATGTACGCTATTAAATTAAGCATAGGATTATGCAGATATATTATGCAAAGTATGAATTTAACCCACAAATGGATGTACTTAGCTTTTCTTGAATATGGATTAATTGTTTCATTTAGTTTAGTTGGGTTTATATTTTTCGATTTAAATGGACTTGCAATGGGCGTAGCACTTGCAGTTTCAATCTATTCATTTATTTTCTTATTTTATACTGCAAATAAATTACAATATCCCATTAAAAGTTTGATAACTAAATTTGGAAAAATACTATTCTCCATTTCTGTCCCAAGTACCTTGTTTTTATTTTTGAAATTTTTTAATCTTATTCCATATACGACAACCGAAGGATTCTTGTATTTACTTGTTGATGGACTAATAATATTGATATATGCCGGGACTAGCTTTCTAATCTTCTATTTAATAAAGGGTTTTCATAAAAATGATATGGGTGCATTAAAAAGGTCAATTAAAAGTATTTTTAAAAGTATAAGAAGACGAACTTTAATATTTAATAAATTATCTACAAGAAAGAGCGACAATGAGCTTAAAGAATAAAATATTAAATAATAGAATAAAAGGGTTTATCTTTGATTTAGATGGAACGCTTATAAATACTTTAAAATATCATGTCCAGGCTTTTTTGAAAGCATTTAACGAAAGTAGTTATACAATTGACAAAAAAATTATAGAGCAAAATATGGGACGAACTCCGTGGGATATTCCAAGTGATATCTTATTTAATAAAAATTTTAATTCTCTTGGTGGTACTGAAAAAAAAGTTGTAAAAAAAATTGCATCTAAAAAAATTAAATATTATCACGAATTTTTAGAAGGAGATATTCCTGTCCAAAATGGCGCAATTAAATTATTAAAATATTTTAAGTCTAATAATTACAAACTGGCGGTCTGTTCCTCTACACCTCAAATTAATGTTAATTATATTTTGAAAAAAGTGAAATTGTTTGATTTTTTTGACGTAATTATAACTGGTGATAACATAAAAATTGGAAAACCAAATCCTGCGGCTTATCTTCTGGCTGTCAATCACTTACATTTAAAAAAAGAGGAATGTATTATCATTGGAGACTCAATCCATGATATAAAAGCAGGTAAAAATGGTGGTATTATGTGTATATCTGTTTGCACTGGTTTTCACTCTAAAGACCAATTAAAAAGCGAAGCGCCTGATCTATTAGTCAATGATTTGGAAGAATTATATTCTATAATTAGTTAATTGACAACTTTTTTTAATTTAATGAATTTTTATAAATTTAAATATTCAACAATACTATTTAATTTAGAATAAAAATAATTGATTTGGTGTAAGTTAAATGAATGTAAGAATAAAGGATTCAGAAATTAATTTAATAAAAGGAGATATTACAGAACAAGATACTGACGCAATAGTTAATGCAGCTAATGCACAATTAATCATGGGTGGTGGTGTGGCTGGTGCTATTAGGAGAAAAGGTGGACCAATAATTCAAGAAGAATGCAATAAAATTGGCGGAACTTTTGTAGGTGGAGCTGTAATTACTACTGGCGGAAATTTGAAAGCTCGCTATGTTATACATGCAGTAGGCCCACGTATGGGCGAAGGTGATGAAGATAACAAATTAAAAAATGCTACATTGAATTCATTAAAACTTGCTGATAAACATAACTTAAAAAGTATTGCATTTCCTGCAATAAGTACTGGAATTTTTGGTTATCCAATCAATAAATGTGCAAAAATAATGTTAAGTACTACTATTGAATATCTTAAAGGAAACTCGAACATTAAATCAGTTAATTTCGTTTTATTTACACAAAATGATTTTAATGTTTTTAAAAATACTTTAACTGAGCTTTTAAAATAAATAGTAAAAATAAGCAAATTAAAATTTAAATACTAATTTAACGCCGGTAGAACAATATCTATATTGACCTACATATTCATTAATTAATAAACTTGCTGCAAATGAACCTGTACAATGGCATGCACCAATTGTCTCAATATCTATTTTTTTTAGGTTATCAATTGTAGTATTAACTTTAGAAAAATTAGCATCTATCAAATGAAAACCTCCAAATAACCCTAATACCTTATTACTATTCGAAATTTTTAAAGAATGATGAATTGTATTAACTACACCTGAATGTCCACACCCTGTAACTAAAATAATTCCTTCCGGCGTGTTTAAGATTAATGCTAAATCATCTATAATATCATCCTGAATTAATTCTCCGTCTTCCAACTTCTTAAACCGGTCCGGGACTTTCTCAAAATCATTAGTCCTCTCAATTTCTCCAGTAGTAAATATTCCACCTACAATTTGAGTTGGCTTAGTTATTTCTTTAAATATTCCACCAAGAGATTCAATTAATTTTCTATTGAATGGAAGTCCTATATCTCTTTTCTTTTGATTATTTACTGAATATTTTTTCTTAAATACCTCTGGATGACAATATATTTTTACATTATCATTATAACTTTCAAGAAAATGCTTAATTCCTCCTGTATGATCATAATGCCCATGTGAAAAAACTATTCCGTCTAAATTAGTAAGATCAACTTTTAAGTTTTTTATATTATTGATTAGAGAAATTCCAGTCTGACCAGTGTCAAATAAAACTTTGAATTCTTTTCCATTTAAAAAATGTCCCCTTAAATAAATTGCTAAACCATGTTCAGCAAATAATTTTGATGTATATACCGAATTTTCAACAAGAAATAATATTTCAACATCTTTAATAAGTTCTGTATTGTTTATTTTTTGCACAATCATCAACTCAAAAAATGGTTTTAATTCTTATAGATTAATTTTACACATATTTCAATCTTTAAGAAGAAATTTAAATTAAATGAATTTAATTATTTGGCTTTTATCACTTTTTGACGCTGATTAATTTTTTACTAATAATCTTTTAATAATATAATAGCTTAATAGGTCGGTAATAATTATATCATGCTAAAAATTTATGAAAAAAATCTTTACAATCTTATAAAAAATGAAAAGCACCATGAATAAATAAAATTTGCAGACATTTATTATTATAAATCCATAAAATTATTTTTTAAGAAAGAATATTATACAAATAAAGTGCTAATTTGTATAAAAAATTATTTACAAACTATAAACATCTAAAATAATCCTCTAAATTAAAAGAGTATAAAAAAAATATAAAAAATAAAAGTTTATTAATTACTTTTTTTATTTCATTCATTTGGTAGTCTAGAGGGGCATATGCCATTCTTTTTTTCTAATTGAGTTATATAGTAAACTAATTAGTCCTACAAGGGCAATAATGAAATATAATTGAAAACCAGGTATATTGGGCAAGTTAGTTACCACTGGAAAATTAACAATGATCTTATAAATTTTACCACTACTAAAAGAAGAATGAACTAGATGTTTTCCATTAAAAACCAGTCCATATTCACCAGTTGAATAAGGAGTCGAAAATTTAATACCAGTTAACTTAGCATTATTTGGATTTATTTGTTCTATGGTATTGTTTGTCCAATCTACAGCCCAAATAACATGATTTCTATTGTCATATGCTATTCCTGCAAAATTATAGGTCGGATATACTTTAATTATAGATAAATCATCTAGATTATGTTTAGCTAAATATGATCCCGATGAATTGTCAAAAGCTGACCAAATATAGGTACCATCAAAAGTGAGACTATCTACAGTACCACCAAAATTTGTAGTAAATACGGATACTTGAGTACCTGTTAATGTATATTTGTAAATACTATAGGGAGAATTATAATCGCTAATATAAAGATAATTATTGATATAAACAATTCCCATAGGCGAGATTGTTGTATTAAAATAATATTCTAAAGTCATTGGGCCTTCACTTAAAACAAAAACTTTTTTATCTACTAAATCTGTAACAAAATAATTTGTTCCGTTCCATGCTATATCATACGGTGAATACGAAGCAGGCGCATCATGTTCAGTAAAAACTTCACCTTGTTTTGTAGGTATTTTATAGAAAACTAATCTTTTCATATGAAAGTCCGAAGCAATAAAATGTGTTCCGTTTTCTGTAAAACCCCAATCTCCATTTTGGGATGGAAAACCATTTGAAAATGTGTCTTTACATCTTTTTGTCATTGGATCGTAAGCATAAATTTTATTTACTGCATACATTATTCCCCAGATGTAATTGTCATATTCTGCTAATCCAGCTGCAGGAGTACTCAAATAAGAAATTTCTCTATCAGATACCCCCGTATCTTTATTAAATCTGACTAACCTATCTGGACTATTTGAAGCTGCCCACATTTGATTACCAACACAAACAAGTCCATAAATCTTACCAATTAAAGAAGAATTAGTAATTGTTACTTTAGATATTATATTGCCATTTGTGTCCAATTTGAAAATAGTATTATTTCCCACATCATTTACACTTACATATAGATAAACTCCATCATTTGCAATTCCAATAACGGGAAATGATAATATAAAATGCATTATCTCAGTCCCAGTATCTGGATCCAATTTGTAAATTTCATTATAATTATCAAAATTAATTGCCCAAATATATCCATTCATATATGTAATATCAGTACAATTAATTGCAGTTGAAACAAATCTATCGATATCACCCAGAGCTAAATTTGAGATTGTTAATTCATTATCATATGTATAATTTCTTTGTGAAATAAATGGAGAATTTATTTCTAATATACTCACAAAAATTGGGATTATAGTTAATAACAAAATTAAAATTATAGTCTTTTTTTTCATTTAACTCATCTTTATTTTTGTTGCATTTGTATTTAGCCTAAAATATTTTTAAATGTTTTTTATTTTATTTGATTTTCATCATTTCTAATTTATATTCTATTTTCAAATGATAATTTTATATTATGATTTTTTTCAATGTTTTTTATTAAGATTGGTGTAAAAAAAGCATATGAAATCATTTTTTGGAGAAAAATATATTTATTTGACTTTTTACAAAATCCTATGCTTTAAAAATAAAACATCTTTAATTTTTATTTTTTTCTACTATTTTTCCGCCGCAGTTCTCTATTACTTTTAATACAAGTCCCATCGACCTTCCTAACATCTTTTTTCCTATTTCCATTTCTTTTATTATTCCTTTCACCAAATCTGGAAATTCTCTAATAGTATAATAAAAATTCAAGCCCTTTATCCACATCTCCTCACTTCTTTTTACTTTAAAATTTATCTGCTTTTTTACTCTACTAAACTCCTGTTCTATTATTTTTGTTGTTGTATTTTTCCCCTTAAATTTTATTGCAACTATTTTTAGCGCCTTTATAACCTCTTTTGATGCGCTATTAATCGGTATTATCAAGTCCAGGTTTTTGTGATAATAATAAACATTTAGTCTTCCCTTTTCAAAATGATTAATTTGCCCGTCCCTATTTTTATTTAACTCCTCATTTTTAATAATATTATTATTTTTATTCATTAATCATTTTTATTATCATATTTATCTAAAAATTTTATAACTCTGCCTTATATAAATTTATATACCTATAAATATTTATTAAACAGCTCATCTTGGTCTATACTCATCTTATATCCCATTTATGTAAAAAGGTCTATAAAATGCAATGAGTGCGAAAATTCATAATGATAAAAGTGGCTTTAAATTAAAGATTTTTGGACAGGACCCGCTCTTTTTTATCTTTAAAAATGTTTCGCTACTATCAGTACTTCCGAATGTTAAAAATTCACCTCCATTTGCAATTTTTTTGTTTATACCATAATTATTTGAATCCAATATTGAAGAGATTTTACTAAAATATACAATTTCAGCTGAAATGATGGGAGTATATATCTATTTTCTTGAGAGCACTTATAAATTAGATTATATAATATCCATAAATTATAAATGACCATAGAAAATAAGTAACAAAATAGTCTTACAATGAATATACTGGACGAAGTTCTTATCTGGAAGAAATTAATCATTTTGAATGCGGTCTCTACTCCCCATCTGTCCTTGTATTGGGCTGCTATTTTTTTCAAATTATGATTAGTGCGGTTTCTTATCACTTTATTGGTAGCATATGCATGGTATAATTCGAGAATATCTTTCTCAGTCTGGGGAGTTTTCGAGAGATTTGTCCATGCATATTCATTCTTCACAAAGAAAACATTGAACTCATAACCCCTACTGTCTTTTCTCGATGGGTAAAAACGATATTGAATACATTGTTTACTTTTATTCTGGTGGAACGATAGTATTTGTTGTTTTATTCGTTCATTTTTAATTGCCGGCATTAAGGACTTGTATTTATTTTTAATGAGATAAATTCAAATTAATAAAAGCAACGAAAGCAACGGAAAATAAAGAAATATTCTATCTCAAAAATCAAATAATAAAAAAGTGGACGGGATAGAGGCGTTTGGGGTCACGCCAATATCCGTTCGTATAGAATAGATACGAAATTTAATTTCCTACCTTTAGCATGGGAAAATGAATAAACCCTGTATATCAGATTCCAATGATTTAAATTGAAATTTTTTTTATTTAAGATATTTTAATTTACAATAAATTTATATGAGTTTAAAATAGAATTAATTTCAGACGATAAATAGATATCAAGAGAATATTCACCGATTTCGTTAGGAATAATAAATTTAAGTTGGTCAATCTGAATAATAGAATCAGCTTTAATATTACAATCATAATTATTTTCAAGAATAGTATTAGTGGGAGATTTTACAACAAGTTTAATATTAATATCATGAACATCATGCAAGTAATCATTTATTAATAGAATAGAGTTTTTAAAAAGAGAATTTTTCTTGAATTTTCGAGGCCATTTGGACAAAAGTGCATATAAAGGTTCGAAAGATAGAGAAACAGATTCGTAGGCTAATTTGGGTTTTCTAAAATAGTCTATGACCGACCAAGTAATAAGAGGGGAACAGTCATTAAATAAAAAGCAAATTGCACCGCCTGTGGGGTTGTATCTAAGTTTTCGCCATAATTCGTTATGAAATTTTAGTAAAGAGGATTGATATTGTTGCGTGGCATGAATAAAATCATCTAAAGTTTTGAATGAATTTATTTTAAAAATTTTTTTTACGATATTTGATTGACATCTAAAGTTCTTTTTTAAATTTAGCCATGTTTCCTCATTAAAGGGCCATTTTAAATTAATTTTAAATTTTTCGAGTGATTCTACATTTGGAAAACTTTGGGCACCATATTCAGTTACAAATGGTGCAAAACATTTTAGAAATTTCTTAGAGAATTTATTAGCCTTCCAATATTTTCCAGGGTTGAAGTACCATCCATCATACCAATGTAAATCAGTCCTACCAAGAAGACCACTCGCTTTTAAAATTGGGTGGTCAGGATCAAGTTTAGAAATAAGGTCGGCGATCTTTTTATCAAGTGTATTAATATTCCAATTATAAAATAGAACTGTTGGAATTAGATCGAAAATTAAAGAAATACCAATAAAAATAGTTAAAATAATAATTATAGAATAAATTTTTGAAATTGTTATTGGAAGTGATAGATATAAATTAAAGAGAAAATTAAAGCCAATATAAGAAAATATTGAGCAGATTATTAAAAAAAGGAGTTTTATAATTTCATTTTTAGTAGGTATTTTGAAAGGCTCATTATGACAGCACCAAATACCCTGTGAAGGATAATTCTTCAATTGATTAACAATACGTTTAGTTTGGTCTTTTGCGGATTTAATGACCGTTTTATTATAATACCATTGAAGCGGGAAATCTTGCCAGATTAAAATTCCTTTTTCACTGGCTATTTCATGTAATTCATTTCTATCGATATGGGCATGAACTCGGACCATATTAAAATTTGCGTTGACCATTAAATCGACATCTTGTTCATAGTCTTCTCTTGTTGATTTTGCGATTCTATGTTTTTGAGGAGCATAATTTGAGCCCTTAATGAAAATTCGCTTATTATTTAAAAAAACTTGCCAGCCATTATTTCTAATTAATTTAATTTCTTTAATTCCGAAGAATGTGTTCAGTATATCAATGTCCCTTCCATTAAAATTGGCAATTATATCAAGGTCGTATAGAAAAGGATAACCATGATCATGAGTCCACCAGAATTTTGCGTTATATATAGTGATTTCCTTTTCAACTAAATTATTTCCAGGTGAAACACTCATTAAATGAGTGTCGTTCAGGATTTCACCCTCAAAATTCTTTGGTTTAATAACAAAATTCAATTTGATGTCAGAGGTGATTAACGAATCTACATTAAATTTTAAAAGGATTTTTCCTGTTTGTGATTCTAAATCAATTATTTTAGTCCTGATTGATAATTCTTTAAGATATAATACTGGTTTTTTTATTAAGGACACATTATTCCAGATTCCACCAGGGTTAAAATTAGGATCAGATGCATCCCAGTGAGAGAAGACACCAGTTATTTGTCTCTTCTTATTTAAATTTGGTTCATCATAACAAACGACTTTAATACAAAGGAGGTTATTATTAATATCAAGTAAATCTGAAACATCAAACTCAAAAGAATCAAAATAACCCTCATGTTCCCCTAAATATTCATTATTAAGCCAAATTTGACAGTAATAAAAAACACCATCAAACCTTAATAATGTTCTTGGGCCATATTCGTTTTTAAAGGAGTCGTCAAGGTCAAATAATAACCTATACCAAACGACACCATTATAATCTGGAAAATTCTGGTCTTGCCAATGTCCTGGTACTTGTATTGTAGACCAATCATTGTCATTATAACCAGTCCACCACCATTCTTGTTCAACACCGATTTCGGATTCGTCTGTTTGGATTTTCCATATCCCATTTAAAGATTGAACGATCTGACATCACCCATTATTTATTTTCTTAAAATTTTTTAACCTAGAAATTAAATTTCAATTTTTATTTAAAATTGTTCTTTAACTAATATTTAATTAATACTTTAATTAATAAAAAGGAGATTTTTCAAATTCCACTTTTCGACAAAAATATGTAAATGTTAATTCTATTTTTTAGAAAATATATCTTTCTGTCAATTTTTTTAGCGGTATATCTCCAAAAAATGAGGATGTTAATATATTTAATAAAAATGTAAGAATAATAAAAATTAAAAATTATTTACAAATTTTGAATTTTTCAATCTTCTGGTAAAATAAGATATTTCTTCTGAATAATCTCTATATATAATAAATTTTCCAAGTTCTTGAGAGAAACTCTTTCTATAAAAACTTTCATCAAGTTTAATTCTTTTATTTTATTGTATAGCATAATTTTTAATTATCTCAATTAATGTAAAGAAAATTTAAAATTTATTAAATAAGTTCAATTCTGGGATATCCTTAAAATGTTTTTTATTAAGAGTAAATAATTTACTCCCAGTTCTGATTGCAATCGAAGCTATTAAAATATCACCTTTCGGTTTCTTTTTACCAGATTTCTCTAAAATAAATTCGACTCTCGCTGCTATTTCTGCATCCCTTTTAGTAAAAGGAATTACATCAAATGAATAGATTAAATGATTTTTATTTAATTCAGTTATATTTTTCCTTTTTAAAATACCATATAGTATTTCTTGAAAATTAATAGCAGTTGTTGCCACTTGATCTCCGTCTTTTTCGATTTTTGCAATTAATAGGTCTTTTATTCTTGAATTCTTGTTTAATATTTCTATGAGAACATCAGAATCTAATAATATCATTATGATCTCCAATCATTTCGCTTAGATTTTATTTCATTTATTAATTCTTGTGAATCTCCTAAATCAATTGTACCTTTCAATTTTTTTAAAATTATTAAAGATTTGTTCCTTTTTGCTAATCGCTCCAATAAATCACTAAAACTTTCGTCCTCTTTCTTAATACTGTTTAACAAGTCATATACTTCTTTCTTAATAGTAATTGTTTTGGTAGTCATATATATATGTTTAAACATATGTTTATTATAAATTTTCTCTAAATCTTGAAAAATCTGAGATTAAAATATTTTTTAATCTATTGAAATAATAGTATTTACAGAATTAGTTTTTCAAATTATTATATAATAGGGTATAATAATTAGATTATTTTTTAATATGATTTTTCTCTTTAACACCATAATAAAATTAGCGATTTGGATTAACGAAAAATAAAAAAAGAATATATAAGAAAATAATAATTTTTTTAGATTTTTACAATTATATTAGACCTTTTGAATACCTTGAGACTTAGAAAATAAAAAGAGATAGCCAATAGGCAAAAAATAAGAGTAATTAATGTGAATAGAAATATGTTTAAGGGGTTTGAAAGACTATAAAGATTAAGTCCTGCAAAAGGCAAAAACATAAAGGAAATTACCGGGATAACTACCACACCACCAATTTGTTGGGCTTCACGTATTCCTTTGACTTTTAAAGAGATTATGACCATTATTTCAATAGTAATAATGCATAATAAAGGGATATGTAAAAGACACCCTAAAATAAAACCTAAATCAGGAAAAATAAATACAATTGTGCCATAATTAACTAATTGCAAGATGTTTATACCAATAATATAAACACCTATAAATAAGTAAGAGAACAGTAAGGTCGGGATTAATGACACTAAAACTTTTCCAAGTAATAGTTCATTATCACTGATCGGTGCTACTAGTAATGCTTCAATTGTTTTTCTGACTTTTTCACCAACAAATGAATCGGCAGCTATATATGTAGGTAAAACTACAGGTATTATTAAAAACATAAGATTATACATCGGTAAAATATTTCCAGCACCATATAGGATTGAATATAAATCAATTGGGTTAGGAATAATAGCGAACAAAATTCCAAACGTGACTAAAGCTATACCAGTTAATAGAGCGGGAGTAGCAATCATAGTCCCAAATATTTGGAAACTGGTCCTTATTTCTTTAATATCCTTTTTCATTATGATTATAGCTTTTTTCATTTTTTATCACTTTCTTCTTTAATTAAAGATAGATAGATATCTTCTAGGCTATGTCCTTCAATTTTTGCTTGCACAATATCAATACCTGAAGATATTAATTTTTTAATTATAATTGGATTAACTTTTTCAGCAGATTCTAATGAAAGATGAATTTTATTATCATTAACTATACATTCATTAACGCCATCAATAGAACTAATCATATCATGAATTTCCGATTGTGATATACCTTTATCTTTATAATCATTAATAAGCGTTATTTCTACGCGATCACCGGACCACAACATCCTACTTAGCTCATTGGGTCTACCAATAGCGATAATCTTTCCTTTATTAATAACAGCAATTTTGTCACATAAATATTCAGCTTCTGTGAGGTTATGAGTGCTTAGAAAAATAGTAATTTTTCTTTTAATACTTAATTTTTTTATATAATCTCTTAAATCTTTGCTAGCCTTTGGGTCTAAGCCAGTTGTTGGTTCATCTAGAAAAATAATTTTAGGATTATGGATCATAGTCCTGGAAATTGCTAATTTCTTTTTCATTCCTTTAGAATAAGTACCTGATTTATCGTTACTTCTATCTTGAAGGTCAAACATAGTTAATAATTCATCAACTCGTTGTTCAATCTGGTCTTCAGGAACTTCATAAAGCTTTCCAAAAAACATAAGGTTATAACGTCCAGAAAGTCGTTCGTATATACATGGATTTTCTGTTAATACACCAATTAATTTACGAATTTTCATGGGTTCTTCGTGGATATCATAATTGTCAAGGACGGCTGTTCCGGCATCTGGCTTTAATATACAACTTAATATCCTAATTGTTGTGGTTTTACCCGCCCCATTTGGCCCTAAAAATCCAAAAACTTCTCCTTCATTAACTGTTAAGCTAATATTATCCAAAGCTTTTATTTTTTTGAAGTTTTTGGACAGTCCTTTTATTTCTATCATAATTATCACAAATTTAATAAAGTTAAGTTAAGTTTTTCATTATATTTTCTAAAAATTTGGTCTTCAAATTCAAAAATTGTTAATTCTAATGTGGGAGAAATTATACACCCAGTTAAAACATGCCCACCAAAAGAATTTCCTTTATCATCACCACATGTTATATGGCAATGTATAATTTTTTTCTTAGTATCTTTATCAATTGCGATATTACCTATACAAGAAATAACTTCTAAATTTTGATTTTTTTCATTAGAAATATATTTATTATCTTTATAAAATCCAAAAACGGCTTTTTTAACCGCACCTATACCATAAAAAGATGCACTTTTAATATTATATTCATTGCTTATCTTATTTATTCCGTCTAGCAAATCTTCGCCATCATCAAGCTTACAAAAAATAATTCTTTTGATAGACGTATTTAGACATTTCATGGTTTTTCACATTAATTAAAATTCTATTGAAAGTTTTTCTTAAATATTAATAATAGTTTATCATATGGATAATATGATTAAGAATAAAATGAATTGAAAATATTTAAAAATATTGAATTAATAGCATTTTATTCCAAAAAATTATTTATTAAAGAGAATGTAGCTATTTTATCAATTTTTTAACTTTAATATCAATTGACCAAAATCGTTATTTAAACTTAAGATATTTATAGATAATCGTTAATAAATCAATTAAATAGGAATTTGATTAATTAGAAAATTAATGGAGATTCAACATTGGAAACAACCCTAAATACTGAAGACATTGTACAAGGAATAATATTTTCCAGATTTGGAGATAATGGGCCAGAACCTATTTATTATGGCCCAGAAAATCGTGTAAACTTAGAAATGAGTTTTAATATTACTGCTAAAATTATTTCAATAATGGTAGGAGAATCAGAATATTTTTCAGAAGGAATTTCAATATTACCATTTACGAGATATAAGAATATTGGGTTAACATATACTTTTTCTATTATTCAAGAAGATATTGCAGAGGGAAAAATTCCTTTAAACTTGACTATTTTGATTGGAGAACGAGCTCATGATTTTATTTTTCAAAATATAGATTATTTAAGTTCTAAATTGCGAGAAATATCAGAGAAATTATTAAAAACATTAGACAATAATGAATTCAATATTAAGGAAGTTAAAAAGATACTTGATGATTTTAATAAATATTTAAAACAATTTGAAACTAAATATTTAGAGTTAAAGGGCTCTGTTACTCCAGAAATGATTGAGACATTGATGGGTATAGTTTTATCATATTTTCATACAAAAATAGGCCCAATCCCATTTCATACTTTTCCTGAAGATATGATTACTGAAGAACAAAAGTCTAGAATTTGTAATGATTTAGAATTAACCTCTGGAAAACAAGGATTTTTTACGCGGACATACAAAGACATGGGACATTTTAGTTATTATTTTGAGATTCCTTCAAAATGGGCTCGTGGTAAAAAGGAGATGTGCATGATTTCATATGTATTTAAAAAGAACCCATCAAATGAGATAATAAATTATTTGTCATTAAGGTCAATTAAATTCATTGAAAAAATGCAACTACACCCAGAAATTTATAAGGGATTTTATTATAAAAGTGGGTTAATAATAAAGGAAGATTTAACTCAAGAAGAATATGAAAAAATGAAAAAAATGAATTTATTATTAAGGCAATGGGTAAAAAGTTTATATTTAGCTAGTATGGATGAAATAAGGTCTATTTTTTATCCAATTAATTAAAATTATAAGATCTTTTTTGTTTATAGCAATATATATCAAAATATCCCCATAAAAAATCATTTATATTTTCTATATATATCTTTTAAGTATAAATTCTATTAGCGTTTTAGATCTGTAAGTAGATTTATATTTGAAATTAGATGATTAATAATCTATGGATTCAGAAAAAGTATATTTCATGCACGCAAGGTCTATGAGTATAGAAACTAGTATGGCAGCTAAAGGTGCTTGGCTTTTTGAAAAAGCGGGACTAAATGAGTGTTTTAAAGATGGAGACAGTGTTGCTGTAAAAGTTCATATGGGAGAATATTTTAATACAGCATATCTTAGACCAATTTTAGTGAGAGTAATTTGTGATAAGATTAAGGAATACGGTGGAGAGCCATTTGTCACTGATACTACTACATTACCATATTATGAGTATATCAACCGGATTACAGCAAAAGATTACTTGGAAACAGCTGCGATGAACGGTTTTACACCCGAATCAATGGGATGTCCCATAATAATAGCTGATGGTGCAGTTGGGACTGATGATTACCGAATAGATTTGCCCGAAGGGTTTATTTTACAGGAGCAATATATTGCTCGAGAAATTACAAATGCAGACGCAGTAATTGTATTAACACATTTTAAAGGACATCCAATTGCGACTATTGGTGGGTCTATTAAAAACATAGGTGTAGGGTGCGCGTCGAAAAGAGGAAAATATAATTTACATCTGGGAGGACATCCCATATATGGTATTCAGAATTCTAAGTTTAAACCAAAACGGTGTAAAGGATTAAAATGTAAGTATGCAGAAGATTGTAATAATACCTGCCCTGAAGGTGCAATCAGAGTAACTGAAGATTCAATTATTTGGGATAAAGATAAATGCAAAGGTTGTACATGCCATTTATTAAAATCATTAGCTTGTAGTGTATTCACACTTCCTGAAGGTTATTTTGAAGTAACTAGTGCTGCAATTGCAGATTCTGCTCTTGCATTTATGAAATTAAAAGGTAGAGATAAAGTAGGGTTCATAAACTATGCAATAGACATAACGCCATGGTGTGATTGCTTACCTTTTAGTGATGCTGCGACTTTACCTGATATTGGAGTATTTGCAAGTAGAGATCCTGTTGCTATCGACCAAGCTTGTTTAGATAAATGTACTGAAGTTGCAGGTATTCCAAATACCCAATGTGTCGATTATGGAGTAGGAGATGCTGGCGTTGAAAAATTTACGACAGCAAGTTCGTTATTTGGAATCAATGTCAACATCCAATTAAGCGTTGGTGAGAGAATTGGACTTGGAACAAGAAAATATGAATTAATTAAAGTAGAACCTGGGGCGCCTAGTAATTTTAGACCAAGAAAAATGCCGTTAGGTCTTTATATGGCCAAAAAATATAAATATGGACACCCATATCCGGAACAGGGGTTCAAAAGAAGAGAGAAGGTCGATTTAGATTTTCTTAAAAATGCTAAATAATAGAACACAATGTCAAATATACCAGTTAATCAAAGATTTAAATATATGGAAATTGAATTTAGATCAAGCTTTAGTGAGTATTTTTATTTTTTTAAAAAGAAAAATCATTTCTATTAATAAAAGAGGTTTGAAAAATGTCTGAAAAATTAAAATTAGGGTCTATAGAATGGGCAAAAGAATTTGCGAACCGGTGTAATACAAATGAGGATTTTCTTGAATATGCAGAAGGATTGAATACCAGTTTCAATTTAAATGCACCTGATGCTGGAATCTCATTTCATTGGAGGTCTAATAATGGGAGAGCAGAAGATTTGGACGAGGGCTTAAATGAAGATGCAGAATTTACATTGGAAGGTACAAAAGATGTATGGATACGCGTTATTAAAGGAGAACTAAATTTTATGGACGCAGTGCAAAAAAAATTAATTATTGTAAAGGGTCCATTACCAAAATTAATGAAATATCTGCCGGCTACAACTGAAATGATTAAAATAATTGAATCAATGTCAGATATTACAGATTTTAACATTTAACTGAAATTATATCAATGGTGGTATTAGTGCTAAAAGATTTAGTCGATATAGTCGGCGAAGATTTCGTTTCTGAAAGACCAGAAGAACTTTATTTATATTCAAAAGATATGACAGAAAACTTTCCAGAAACACCGGATATCGTAGTTATGCCTGAGACTACCGAAGAAGTCCAAAAGATAGTCCTATTTGCTAACAAAAATAAAATTCCAATTACGCCCTATGTTGCGGGTTCAAATGTAGGTGGACTTGCAATTCCATATGGAAAAGGGATTTTAATGGACTTAAAAAGAATGAAAAAAGTCATTGAAATTAATAAAAAAGATATGTATATTGTTATTGAACCCGGCTTTACTTTTGGGCACCTTAGAAAGTTATTGGATGAAGAGTTAATAGAATTTCAATATTCGTTCCCATTTGCGCCACCATTTTCTTCGGTTTTAGTAAACGCAATTTTACAGGGACTTGGAAATTTATCACATAAATATGGTAGTATGAGTGAATCATTAAACGGAATTGAAGTAGTCTTGCCTAATGGAAAGATAGCAAGAGCAGGTACATGCGCAATTAGCCCTTATTGGTATAGTCGGACGCCCTTGCCAGATTTACTTGGTTTATTTGTTGGCTGGCAGGGTACTACGGGTATAGCTACTAAGGGATCAATTTGTTTATGGCCAAAACCACCAATCATTACGCATTGCGTGGTTTTTGCAACAGATCCAGCAGATGTATATAATAGATTTATTTTTAAATTATGTAGGTCGGGAATTTGTCAAGAAATAGGCGGTGGACTTTTAAATATGTTTATGAGTAAAGGTCTTTTACCTATGGAAGAACTCAAAAATTTAATTGAGATGATGGGTTTTGTCCCCAGATTTGAAGGGCTGTATTTTGTTAATTTACTCACATTATATGGAAATACAGAGGAAGAAGTAAAAGCAAAATACAAATTTCTGGTAAAAATGGTTAATGAAATTAATGACCAAGATGGAGCTCAATTAGTATTATTAAAACCTGAAGATTATGGGGAAATGGGACAAAAAATGATGACGCCTATGGATTTACCTATTCAGATCCCTGGTTTACTTAATAGAGGGGGTCTTACTTGGGTTGGTTCCTATGTACCTTTATCTAAATGGCTGGAAGGATGTATTAAAGGCATTGAAATTCATAAAAAATATGATAAAATTCCGGGTGTTCTCCACAGACCTATGAAGTCCGGGCATTATGGAGTACTTAGGTTTTTAATTCCTTTTGATAAATCTAATGAAAAAGAAATAGAGGAAATACGAGCAATGGTCAAAGAACTAGCGGAAATGATATTAGATATCGGAGGAGTTATTTATAAAATGCCACCATGGGTTGCTCCAAAAATTATGGAACGAGCAGACCCGGGATTTGTTTCTCTGTTAAAAAAAATTAAAAAAACTCTTGACCCCAACGGAATTTTAAACCCACATCATCTAGGATTTGATTAGATATGATTGCTGGTGAAAATATAAAAACTGGTCTCGAAAAAGTGAAAGAATGGGTTTCTTGGTGTCCTAAATGTAACAGCTGTAAATATCTTTATAAAGACTATGCAGAATCATGCCCCGCTGGTGAACATTTTAAATTCGAAACATACTGGAGTTCTGGTAAAGTATGGCTTGCTTATGGACTGTTAAATGGCATCTTAAAATGGAATGAAAATATTATAAAAATAATTTATGCATGCCCTTTATGTGGTGCATGTTCAATGCAATGTCAACAAGATGTTTCTGATCATTTAATAGAAATTTTCGAAGCACTACGAGAAGAGGCGGTAAGTCGAGGATTTGGACCATATTCAAATCAAAAAGCATTCTATGATTCTATAATAGCAAATAATAACCCATATAAAGAACCCCACTCAAATCGGTTAAATTGGTTAGACCAAAAAGAGTTAAAAACAACTGCTGAAGTATTATATTTTGTGGGGTGTACTTCCTCTTATAGAGAAAAAGAACTTGCTAAGTCAACTTTTGAACTTCTAAAAAAATTAAATGTCGATTTTACAATTTCACCTGATGAACATTGTTGCGGATCTCCTGCCCTTAGAACCGGACAAGTAAATGTCATACCAGAATTAATTAAAAAGAATATGGACATTTTTAAAAAAAGTGGAGCTAAAACAATTGTAACTTCTTGTGCTGGATGTTATAGGACCTTAAAAATTGACTATCCAAAAATTTTAGGGAAAGAATTACCATTTGAAATTTTGCACATTTCAGAATTTATTTTTAAATTAATGAAGGAAGGAAAATTAAAAATTGATAAAGAAAAACCAATTAAAATAACATATCATGACCCATGTCATCTAGGCAGACATGCAGGTGTATTCGATGAGCCTCGTGAGATTTTAAAAAATATTCCGGAATTAGAACTTATTGAAATGCGGAGAATTAGAGAAAATTCATGGTGTTGCGGAGCAGGTGGTGGCGTTAAATCGGGATTTAAAGATTGGGCTGTGAAAATAGCAATAGATAGACTAAAAGAAGCTGAACAGACTGGTGCTGAGGATTTAATAACAAGTTGCCCCTTTTGTTTAAGAAATTTTAAAGATGCAGCAAAATCAATGGGCTCAAACTTAAAAATATTTGGGATAGTAGAACTCCTTAAAGATTTAATATGATTTTAACTCAAAATTTTATCACTTCTTTTTTTACCCACCAACATTCATTAATGGATTGAACTCGTACTTCTTTATCTTGTAGAATTTCATATACATTATTTAAAAATTTTTTATAATCAGCCTTCAAAATTCCAATAAATGGGTCTCGTAATTGATTTAAAATGGGATCTTTTAACCTAAGCTTTTTAACTACAAATTTAACAAGGCATAATACATTACCATTATCTTCATTCACTTTTTCATTAAAAGTAATTTTACCATCAAAATCACTAATATAATTGCTATTCTCAAAATCTACTTTAAGATAATTATCAAATTCCTGTTGAATAGAAGTAAATTTATGTTCAAAAGACCATTTAATTATAATGAAATCAATCACATCTTTAATTTTCCAATCCCAGCTGTTTTTCTCACGAGGTTTTATTTTTACACTTTTGTAGGGCATTCCCAATTCCCAAATTTTAAAACACATAAAATATTCCTTGAGTAATTCTTTATTAAATGGAAATACCTTTTTTACTTCGAATACTACCAATAAATGCACCTCTTGTATTAAGAATATGAGTTAATTTTTTATCTTTTTTTATTATTAAAATATTTATAATAAAAATTATCTCCATAGATAATTTCAATTTCTATTTAAAATAGAAACCTAAAGTATTCAATCAAAAATTTCAACATATTTGGTAAAAATATTTCCACTATAATAATTTTTATAATTAGAATATACATTGTTTTAGTATTACAAATTTAAAAAAAAGACTGCGCTAACGTTAGATAAAATTATTAATAATATTAAGAAATAAATTAATAATCATAACAAATTGAAAAATAAAGTGAGACCAGAGACATGGCTAAGCCAGCTAAAAGAAAAATCTTTAAAATAGTGATAATAGGCGAAGCTGCAGTTGGTAAGACGAGCTTAGTAAAGAAATTTTGTGAAGGGTCATTTTTGGAAGGATATAAAACCACAATTGGTAGTGACTTTTATGTTAAAAATTTTTCAATTGGTGATACGAATATTTCATTAAGTTTATGGGATCTTGCTGGAGAACATAGGTTTAAAAGCGTTTTGCCGACATTTTGTAAGGGCTCAAATGGCGCAGTAATTTGTTTTGATTTAACACGGCGAAAAACATATATTAGATTAACCGAGTGGATAGAATTTTTATGGGAAATTACCGGACTAATACCATCAGTTTTAGTCGGAAATAAAGCAGATTTGGCAGATTTAAGAGTTGTTGAAACTGATGAAGCAAAAGAATATGCCAAACAATGTGGTATGGACTATTTCGAGTCCTCAGCAAAAAGTGGTGAAGGAGTTGAAGATATTTTTAAAGCACTTGCAAAAAAAATTATTGAAGAGGGTTAAATTTGACTGAAAAAATTATTCGGTGTCCAATATGTAAAAAACCTCTTAGATTTGAGGTCGATGTTAAAGATTTTGAGCCTTATGAACGATTTCCAATTCCTTGTATTATTAAACATAATGACCACTGGGTATCATTGTACCTTGATTCCGATATGAGTATCTGTGATGTAGAGATACCCTTGGTCAAGATAAGCTTGGAATAACACCATTTTTTCTAAAAGAAAGCATGTCATTTAGCATTGTATTTAAAAGTTTAGTGTATTCATATTTGTCATATTTTATTTTAGTACCACTTTTAATGAGTTGAGCAGGGACTACTCTATGGAGGGGGTTAGTAGCATTTGCATCGGTAATAACATATTGGACCATTTCCCCAGCATTGATATTTACGCCGTGGTTATGGAGTTGGAGAGAAGCAGATACTTGGCGGGTATTCATAACATAATCAGTAATATTTTTTGACAAACGAGATGTAATTAATAAATCGTCTATATTGATTTTGCCAGTTTTAATCCGTGTTATATACTTATTTAGTATTTTTCTTGCTTTAGGGATCGCCTTGTTAAATTCGTCCCAATTGTGTGTATTTTTAAATAGGTCTAAAATTTCATTTTGCGCATCTTTAACTATCTTTGGAGAATCATGTTTTCTAACTTGAAGGCCCCTAACTTTTATGGTATCATTCTCGAGTTTTCCGTAATAATGATTTAGGGTAGCAATTGTCGGGTCAGATTTAAGGGGAAGAAAAATTATCCATTCATATTTTCCTTTATTATCCAGTTCGATTTTTGTTTTATTATTAACTTTCTGACAAAAAGACTTAATTTCTTCTGTACCTACTCCATTTTCTGGTTGAACCCATAAACAGTCGACAATTCCGTGTAATACTTTGAGTCCATGCTCTTCAGCAATATGAAATGTATCTATTAGTATTTTCCTTGCAAATGCAGTAACTGATTCATGTGCCTCGATACGTCCAAATCTTGCATTTTTATAGCCCATATATCCGAAACTTGTGACTAAAATCCATTTGAGAGCAGCTTGCCTGGCATTATATCGGGAATTTTTACCATATTTCCTTGCTAACCTTTTATACCGCAACCTTTTATCAAGGACCAGTTTTAAAACTCGTGGAATTAGTCCTATACGCTTGCCACAGATATTATACCCAAGGTCGGGGACATAGTGAGTTGAATTTTTACATGAACACAAGATAGTCTCTGGAGAAATATTTCTTGTTAGCATAATTGTGGGGTACATAGAACTAAAGTCGAGTTCATAAACATTTTCAAAAAATCCTACTTGTGGAGTAAAGATAAAACCTCCTTTATCACTTTTAACCATTTTTAAGCCAGTTTTGAACTTTTCAGAAGTATTTGTTTTGCGGAGCGGAATAAGGATATCATTATTTATTGCCTCATAAAATTGCATTGAAGTCATTGCTTGCCCGATAGTTATTCGGGAGACATTCTGGATAGGTACCATTGTAATGCGGGCTACTTCAATTATTCCTTCAATACCTTGCCATGGGAATGCCCTTGTACCCATTGCACTATCGATATGAAGACGCCCATATAAAAAATACTGTAAAGGGGATCGATAATATGTTATACCATAAGATTGGTAGGAGCCACCACCTTGCAGGCGGATAAGCCCTTTTTCGAATGGATAATTTTCCCGAGAGATACACATATTTTGTAATATTCGATTATATGAACCACGTGCTATTAAATAGGGAAATAGAAATGAGTCACCATTTTTTGTATAAATTATATCGGGATCAATGTCATTTATAATATGACACATTTTCAATAATAACTCAGCTTCACAATCATGATCAACTATGATTTTTTCATCCTCAAATTTTATTATAACAGTTCCAAGTTTATCGTCTATACGAGGACGTATATGCCTGTTTTTGACCTTAATATCTAGTTCTATTGACTTAAAATCAGGCATATTATAGTCCAATGAAGCCCTTGACTCGCCATCAACAAGAACCGGTGGATGACTATTATTAACATGGACTTTAGCAGTTGGAAATAAGTCATTTAGGTACAGCCACATTCTAGAATGGGGAATATCCGCATTATATAAAACTGTGTTTTTTAAATTTGCGAGGTCGCGTTTAACTCTATTGAAATTTTGAAGTTTATCTACAGTTATTTTTAACGCTGGAGACTTGATATGATCCCTGATATCAACATACTTT
>SUPR01000114.1 GCA_005191425.1 Candidatus Helarchaeota ASGARD archaeon Hel_GB_B | reverse complement strand
GAAGCATAGGAACTCACAAAAAATCCTTCATAACATATATCATAATAATATGTCTTGGGCAAAACTCAGTATTTAAGTCCTCATAAAGATTAAGTATGTATGATACAGGTATTAATATACATAAAATCTTATTAAAATAGTCCTATGGAATTAGAATTTCTGCTCATTTTTTTATTTTATCTCCATATTCTTATTTGGACATTTTAATTTTTATTAACTTAAAATGCGCATTTTCTCCCCAGATTTAACTATTATTGCACATTTTTCTATTTTATCGTGGTGTTTTTAAATGCTCTTTTTAATTTATAGATAATTACGTTCGTTATTATTTTAAATTTAAGATTATCAATCATTTTTTAATATCCTATTTATCTAGAAATTTTATAACTCTGCCTTATATAAATTTATATACCTATAATATTTATTAAATAGTTCAACTTGGTCTATACTCATCTTATATCCCATTTATGTAAAAATGTCTATAAAATGCAATGAGTGCGAAAAATCATGGTGAAAAAAGTGGCTTTAAATTAAAGATCTTTGGTCAGAAACCGCTTTTTTTTACCTTTAAAAATGTTTCGCTACTATACATTTATTTATATAATTTTATTGAACTTGACTTGTCCCTCATAAAATAGAAAACAGAAAATATTTAAAAAGTTAGTCAGCTAATGTAGTCCATAGACTAAAAAAGCCACCTACTTTTCACCGAAAACTATATATATCCTTAAAAACATAGATTATATTACCTTTTAATAGGTTATACGCATGATAGGTATTATATGTATAATAGATTTGTTTTACGCAAAAAAGTTTAGATTTAGATTAATATAAAGAGGTGATGTAAAAAGCTAAGCAAAATAGAATAAAACTGCACAGGAAAAAAGGTGGACTGTTGTTCTCCATTTAATCTATAAAGTGACACCATAAGGCACTTATTAGAGGGAGAATCGGAAAACTATGGCGCCGAGATGGGGCATTGGTAGCCCCAAAACTAAGTATAAATGTGAGATAATGCTGCAAACAGAACCTTCCATCCTTAAAATATCAAATAAATAAATATCAAAATAACGTCTATCATACCTTTGTCATATAGAAAAAAATCTATACAATGGAGCAAAATATACTGGACAACCAATGGGAGGTTAATAAATGCAAGTGTGGACGCATCTTACAACATAATAGAAAAAGTAGTCCCGAAAACTTTTGATAAGGTGGACGGGATAGAGGCGTTTGGGGTCACGCCAGTATCTGTTCTTATAGAATAGATATAAAATTTATTTTCCTATTATTAGCATAGGAAAATGAATAAACCCTTGAATTATTAAATAGTTTTTCATAATCAGTGATAATTATATCTAAATAGTGAAATTTGACTGTATTTTTTGAAAAATAGTTAAAAGATAAAATTAAAAAGAAATTAAATGAGTGTAAAAAGTTAATTTCAACCGTTTAACCATGTAATTATTGAGGAACATCCAATACCTTCCTTATCTACGACTCTGCCAAGAATTCTAAATGTTGTACCCTTATATCCACATTCTGGGCATTTGTCCATCGAAATTAATTCAACTGAATCATCAACTAAAATTGCATGATTTACAGAGGCTTCTGCACCAAATGGCGTAATAACTTCTAATAACCCCCTATCTCCTTTTTTCTTTAGCGGTTCTAATTTATCTGGGTCCCGTACTAAAATTCTTGCAAATGGTGGGCAATGCATTATAAAATCATTATATTTTTTTGACCAATGGCCCATGAAAATTATTGGCGTTTCAGTAAACCCATAAATATCGATTATTTGTTTAGAATCAGTCCCAAACAATTCAACAAGACCTGAAACATATTCCTCTTTATTAACAGGCTCCGTTTTCATTTGTGCTTTATGTCCACCCCATCCTCCACCACCGCTAACTACATCAAATTGATCGCCTAAATTATATGAAATTTTTCGTTCTTTCATTAAATCAATAAATTTTTTAATGAGTTGAACTCCTCCACCCAATGCTATATAAATTTGTTTGTCTTTAGGTTTCTTAATGTTTTTTTCAATTGTTTTTAATACTAAATTAGAATTAACATCGAAAGCACCTACGAGACTACGCGTTACAATTATTGATTTTAATGCCTTCAAGATCGAAAATTTAATCAAATATTCTAATTTAGCCATCTTTTTAGTGACATAATAAAAATTACTAGTATATGCATGAATGGGCCTTACTTTAGTATATCTCATTACAATTCTATTCAGCATTTTTGCACTTGGTGAAAAGCAATATATCTTGGCTCGTTCCCAATCTCGAGGGATAAAATCTAAATATAATTTTTCACTCATTTGAATTAGAAATTCATCATCATTTTTATTTACTCCCACTAAAGAAGGGTCTCCACTCGTGCATGATGATACATTCCAATGAATTAAAGAGCTTTCAGGGACTTTTAGTAATTTTTTAAATAAGCGTGCACTTTCTTTAAAATAATTCGTGGGGATAAAAGGGATATCAAATAGGTCATCTATTTTATTAAGATTATCGATTTTGAATTCTAATTTTTTTGTTATATCATTATAAAAAGAATTATGTTCAGTTGTATCCTTTATTGTTTTTTTTATCAAATTAATAAATTCTTGGTCGTTATATTCTTTTTTTATTATTTCTTGAATTTTTAAATCATTTCTGAACATTGTTATGTCCACCCAAATTTGTGAAATTTAATATAATTACATATTATTTCTTTCAATACAAATTTAAATTATGTTTGTTTCTTTATAATTTGAATTACTTTTAAATTTAAAGTATTTAATGAAATTATAATATTTAATTGTCATATATTTCTATTTTAAATCGAAATTTTAAAAAATGTGATAAAATTGGGCACTAACATAAAAAATAATCTATTAGCACCTTGTGGGCTTTATTGTGGTGTTTGCGGAATATTTTATGCCTATAAAAATAATGATTCAAAGTTAAAAGAGAAATTAGCAAAAGCATATTGGACTAAACCTGAATTAATAGAATGTGAAGGGTGTTTATCTAATAAAAGATTTAATTTTTGTGATGTTTGTGATATTAGAAAATGTTGTGCAGATAAAAAGTTGGCTGGGTGTTATCAATGTGATGAATTCCCTTGTAATAAAATAAAAAATTATCCGTACCCCCTCGCTACAAAATATATGATAAATTCGACCCAAGTAAGACGTGAATTAGGTGATTTGGAATGGATAAAATGGGAAGAAAATAATTGGAAATGTAAAAAATGTGGTGAAATAAATTTTAGAGGTGCAAAATTCTGCCATAAATGTAATGAAAAACTTGATTATGCTTTATAATTACATTTTGACTTTTTATTTAATATTTATTTAAATTTTTTTACTGATTCCAAAATTTTGAACATATCTTAAAAAAATATAAATCATAGATAACTTAATATGGTATCAATAATTTTAATAAATTAGATTCATTAGTTATATCTTTTATTTATATTTCCGTTTGCATAGAGGGATTATAATTGTGTGCTAAATTTATGATAACTCAAATTATTCCGATTGAAAATATTAATGAATTCGGGGAATTATATTTAAAAATTTACAAAACATTTCCTGATTATATTAAAATTTTGTGTTCTTCTCCATTTATAACCACATCTGATAAAGAAATAAAAATATATACTTTAATTGAAATCCCCGACAAAATGACTGGAAATGGACTTAAGGAGATAACAAAGTATTTCAACAAATTTGATGCTATTTCCAGCCATATATGGAAAATAGAAACGCTTATTAAAAGAAATGAAGCTCTAAAAATGATTGGACTCTCATTAGATGGCTAAAAAAATTTTTATTCCTTTAAGATCTCGTAATTTAAAAGTTATTTTTTTTATATATGCCCAATTTTATTAAAATATTACAAATTAGATCTAATTTCAAAAAAAATCAAATAAATGTTCTATAATTTATAATATTTCTGATAATATTCTAGCGACTTAACTAATCTATCAATAGAAGGGAAATGTGGAATACGATACTTATTTAGGTATTTTTTAAGTTGGTTATTTTCTCTAACAGTCTTATTGTTATCGTCATCTATCATAGGAATAATAAAAAATGTTTTATCTGTTTTTCTACTTAATCTGCCGAGTGATCTAGCAAACATACCAGTGAATTTGTCGTGACCAAATTGAAGACCTAATATTCGTGATAATTGTAATATTGCAATAATTATATCAATTTTATCTTCTTTTAAAATTAATTTAATTGTATTTAATAGCATTTCTGGAAGGATGCCATAAGTACCAACATCTACAGGATTTTTAAAACTTGTATTAACATCAAAAAGAAGTTTTTCTAACTTTTTTTGGGTTGAATTCGAAATCTCTGGAAAATTGAACCCAATTCCGCTTAAAAGATCCGCCATTTCTACAGAATTCCCTCCTCCTGGTACTATTAAACAGATGTTTTTACCTTTAATTAATTTATCCGGATGTAAAATTGATAATAAATAGCTGATATCATAAAATTCTAACGAACTTTTAACTGAAATAACATTTGTTTGCTTAAATACACTTTCATAAATTTGATTTGAACCAGCAATTGACCCTGTATGCGATATACATGCTTGTTTACCCACTTGACTTTTTCCACCTTTCAAAATTACTACTGGTTTCTTATTTGTCATATTCCGTAATTTTTCAAAAAATTTACGACCAGATTCTAAATCACCCACTGTTTCTAAATAGAATCCAACTACTTTTGTTTTATCATCAATTTCAATAAATTCTAAGAAGTCATTTTGGTTAATATCTACCATATTACCAACACTTAAACCAAAATTTGTTCCTAACCCCCTCTTTTTTGAAATTTCAATTGTACGATTAGCAAAACCACCAGATTGACTAAATAAAGAAAAATTTCCTTGGTATAAATCAGCAAATCGGTTGAAGCTAAGATTTATTTGTGAATTAAAACTCCCAAAACAATTTGGCCCCAGTACCCGAGTTATTCTATTTTTCTTTAAAATATTTTTTATTTCATTGGCATAACTTATTCCTCGTTTACCAACTTCAGAAAATCCACTTGTATATATAATTAAAAATTTTGCTTTTACCTTAATACATTCTTTTAATAAATTTGGAACATATTTTGCATTTATACAAGAAATTACAATATCAATCGGTTCAGGAATTGACTTCAAATCTTTATAACATTTCCATAGACCATAAATCATTTCGTTTGTATATTTTGGATTTACCGGATAAATATTAGGAAGTTTAGAATTTATTCCATATCCATACTTTTTATAAGTATCTAAATAGAGTGAAACACCCATATTGGGTTTTGTACTGGCCCCTACAATTACAATATTTTTTGGAAAAAAAAGTGGATAAAGGAAGTGTTTTGATAATTTTTTCCGATATTTTATGTTTTCTTCATTTAGATTATTCATAAATTTCGACCTTATTAAATAATCTTGATAAAAATTCTTTTTTTGGGTAATTTTATTCAATAATAATTTTTTTATAAAATTATTAATCTTGAAATATAATTTTAATCAGTATTAGGGCAATAACAAACTCTTAGTTTATGGAAAATGATCTTCTTAGGCAAATATAGCATAAAATCAAAAAATTATAAATCTCTCTGCTATATTCCATTATTTTTACTTTATTTATTTTGAGTAAAGAATATAAGAAAGAAATAATAAATATTATTTGTTGAAAATTTGTTAATCCTTAAATGTTGGAGCATGCAAGACCTTGAGTGAGGAACAATTATTTTATGAAATTAATAAAGATATAACAAATAAACTTGGTTCATTAATGTTTTCTAGGCCATATATAGGAATTATTGATGCTAATGGAAAATTTAGGTATATGTCTAATGAGTTGATACCTTATAAAGATTATATTATAAATTTTACAATTAAAAATTTTAATTTATTACAGCTTGGTGATTACTCAATCCCAATTGGTGGGGTAAACCTTGCATTTTTTAAGCCAGATAATAACTTTCTAATCATAGTTCACTCTAAGAAAGGTCCAATTGGTCAATTATTAGCATTTAAGAAAATTATGAATGAATTTTCACAAAAAATTAGTTCTTTAATTGGAGAAATTTCACCAATATCAAATGAATTACGGATAACTGAAACGACAGCTGTAAAAAAAGTAGAAGAACCCAAGAAAGTCGTTAAACACCGAAGTAGAGCTCGAAAAGTGCCCTTCCTAATGAAAGAAATAACAAATAAAGAAAAATTCAAGATCGATACTGCCAAGATACTTGAATTATGCGATGGGACAAATTCTGTTGATGATATTGCACAAAAAATTAAATTGCCTAAATTAAAAGTTGAAATGATAATTAGGCAACTACAAAAAAAGGGTTGGGTTAATATTCATAGAGTAATTCAAATTGTTAATGAATAAATCGATTATAATTAACTTTCTAATATCCATATAATCGTAGAAATCTCGATTATAATTTTAATCTATTTTAGTCGTTAATTCTTTTTCTGTAGTATTATTCAAACTATAATTAATTCTCATTTGAATCTTTTTCATAAAAATATGCAGTATATTCAGAAAATGGGTCTCCTGCTTGTAAACATTTAGTTTCATATATCTTTCCATAATACGGGCTCTTTACATATTCAAGAATTGCATTTAAAGCACCTTCCATAGCACCTGCCACGACACTTCCATAAGTCAACTTAGTTTCATCAGTTTTCATAGTTTCTCGGTTAAATACTAGCTCTTTTTCTTTTTTAAGTGCTGCACAGAAAATGCACCTATCTAAAGTCCAGGTAATTTTAATAGGTTCAGTATCT
Source organism: Candidatus Helarchaeota ASGARD archaeon Hel_GB_B (assembly GCA_005191425.1). GTDB lineage: Archaea > Asgardarchaeota > Lokiarchaeia > Helarchaeales > HEL-GB-B > HEL-GB-B. Next base: position 3,038 of record SUPR01000114.1, on the reverse strand, counting down.
GTTTTGTCATGAAATTTTATCGATTTTATCTCTTCTCCAAAAAAGATGAACCAAGCCACTTTTAACATAAATGGGACATCTTTGATATTTCTTGAAAAAATTAATTCACCGGGGCCTAACAATTCAGTAGCTACTGTATAACCTGCGGACTTTCCTATTTCTCTAAAATCTTCTAATGCAGCCGGTATATCATTATTATTTAATTCTACAAGTATTCTTACGCATTCTAAAAAGTCATAAGTCATCATAAGTGCACTCATTTTTTTTGCTTTCCACCAATAGAAATGCTTACCAATATTGCCTAAAAATCTCTGAAACCAGCCTACTTTTTCTCGTTCTGCCATTTTAAATCACTCTTCCAAAATGTGGATTACATGTTCACAATAACTATCGCCCTTAGCTCTTGATTTCGTAGTTTCGACCCAAATTTTTGGTAATTTCGGATTTGTTTCCCTACATTTATTTACAAAAGTTTCCAAAAGACTTCCATAAGGTGTACAATAATGAAAATTCGCATTTGTAACTTCCCAGCATAAAATACATTTTTTATCGCGTAAAATCAATGTCCTTCCATCTTTTTTCATTTCTACAGGTGCTTTTTGTTTTAAAAGAAATTTGTATGTTTCTTGGACTATAGACTTAACAGAATCAGTGTTCTTTGGAATCCACATTGATAAAATACCTTTTCCTATTCTTCTACCGAATTCTCTTAATTTTTTTTCGACATTATCTGGCCATCTATCAATTATTCGAGCAACAACTTCTGAGTAAATTAGCGGTACAAACAATTGTTGACATTTTAATCTCAATAATTCTTCTTCGGTTATTTCCCACATTTTATTTGATCACAAATAATAATACCACAATTTAATATAAAAAAATAATGAACCTAAAATTACAGTTTGAAAAATTTCCACTAACGATTTTTCACCAAAATTATAAAAAATAAAATAAAAAATGATATTATAAATTAATTTGTATTGATTGTATAGTCTATTTCTTTATATTTATTGATTTTTGCCAGTTTTTACTATGTTTATTGTTAAATTTATGTCTTTTTATTTGCTTTAATGAATTCTTTAAATTCATTTATCTTCATAATTCCAAATTCTATCCAATCAATACTGTCCAACCCCAAATATTTTTTCTCAATGGCATATAAATTTGGGTCTGATGTAGGTACAGCTCTAAACTCTCCAAGTTTAGTTTCATAGACTTCAATAGTATTATCTTTCAATTTAAAACAAACTCCCAATTTTTATTGAAATAAATAATATTTATAATTCTTTAAAAAAGTTTTCTAATTAAATCGGGAATTATTTGTCTAATATAAATATTAGATGTATAAATTTAAAAATTAAATTCAAAAATTCGCATTCTTATTAAATGAACCTAATGAATTCTAATATTTGATTATAATAATGTTTAAAAAATTCTTATATTCATTTGAATATTTTTAGCCTTATCAAACAGATGAATCACGGACTAATTTATTAAAACATTCGCAACATAATATATTTTTTGGGTTAATATTTAATTTGGGTTTAGATTTGATTAATTCTTTTATTTCTTCTGTAGCTTTTCCATGCGCTATATACATTTTACTACAAATTGGATATAGAACTTTTCTATCTAATACTTCAAGGAAATTCATTAATATTTTAACTTACTTTATAAAAACTTTTATAAAAATTAATACATCCGAATGTTAAAAATTGACCTTCTTCGGCAATTTTTTATTATGCATTGTAATTATTTGGAGTTAATATTGAAGAAATTACATAAATTAACGGGCTAATAATGATTGCAAGAATAATAATAACACCGACTAAATTTTTGTGATAAAATTCCTTATGTTTTTCATTATTTAGTTTCTTATCTTTATTTATTGTATTTTTTCTGGATAATTCTATTATCTTGATTAATTTTCTTATTTTTAATTTCATTATTACCTTCATCTTGATTTTTCATTCTATTTTCCTTATTTCAATTATTACTCTGGTAAATATTAGACATATACACAGACCACCACACGGAAGTATCATAATGGATATTCACAAATATGAGCATAATAAATTAATAATTACCAGTGTGGCTACTATCAACGATATTTTTAAGTTCGAAAATACATTTATAACAAGAATATCAAAAAAAGAAGTCAAATTAACAAGTAATAATAAACGCGGACGAAAAAAAGATACAAAAAATAATAAGAAAAAAGAAACCAAAACAAATAATCCTGGTACAACAATTAAAAATAAAAAAAAGAGGCACCAAAAACTATTTTGAAATAGGTACAACTTATGCATATCATTATTATATAAAAGACAATCATGTAAAACCACTTGGTGATCCCCCGAAAAATGCGGCTGAAATTCTGGAAGTTATAGCCACCAAATTTATAGGAAAGTGTAGTACAACAAACATCGTGGGACAAAAATTTAGTACACTTAAATCGAATATAAAATTTAGGCGAAAAAGGAGTATAACTCGCTGGAAATCAATTTCAAACTTTTATTTCACGGTAAGAGAATATCCAGAGCTGGTAGATGAGATAATTGAAAGGCTTAGGTTTGGGAAAAAATTGGTAAGTAGGTCAATGGGGTTGGTATTAAATTTAATAGAAAGAAGGTAAGAAAAAAAAAGTCGAAAAAATTAAAAGGAAAAAATTTGTAATAATAAAAGCATAGGATTTTGTAAAAAGTCGAAAAGATTTTTATTTGTATTAATTTTCTATTAAAAAGTTTATATCAAGTATTCGTGATTTTTTATGGAAGACCAATTAAAAAAGTCAAAAATAATATACACAGAATCAAAACAAATTTTAAGGAAGCAGTTGATCTATGAATTGGAATTGGGGTATAAGAACTTAAAAAAGAAAATAAACCGACTTTATAATGGTATTAAAGGGTTTCTTTTTAATCCAATAATTGGCGTCCTATATGACTGGTTTATTGGTCCTGATATTAAAAAAGACATGATAACACAAATAGATATAATGTTAGATGCAGCTGAGCTGCTAGAAGGAAATGAAGACA
>SUPR01000113.1 GCA_005191425.1 Candidatus Helarchaeota ASGARD archaeon Hel_GB_B | reverse complement strand
TTCAAAAATTTAAATTTGTGATAAAAAAAGATTTCTATTGGAAATGAATTTTTCCTAAAAATTTGTTATGTGTTTATATATTTTTATCAAGCAAATGATTTTAAAAAAACTCGCTATCTTAAAAACTAAAATAAATATAATTCATTTAACATTAAAGAAATTAAAAAGTTGAGTTTAATTATGAAATTATATAAGAATATGGCCATTCTTTTTGTTTGTGGGTTTATAATTGTCTTTATCATAAGTAATTTTGTAGTCCCGTCATTTGTAAAGGTTGTACCAAATTCAGATGTAGATTATATAAATAATGGTAAATATAAAGGTGATCTATTAATTTCAGAATATAATAGAGTTGCAATATGGAATATAACTAAGAGACAAATTGATTGGGAATATTCCGGGGATAAAAGAGGTATAATATTTATTCATGATTCTGATATTCTACCAAATGGAAATATATTGATCTCCGATACAGTAAATGACCGAGTAATAGAGGTAAATATCACAAATAAAAAAATTGTTTGGGAGTTAGATTTTCATAATATGACTCAATTTAATTGGTCTGATTATGCGGATCAATGGGGTTGGGGTAAAAATTCTAATGCCAGAGAATATGTATTAAACCAAAAACCAGCCCATGGATGTTGGACACATATTAATGAAATCCAATTCATTAATAATAGCAATTTACCTGGTGTCTATTGTCCTATAATTTCAGTAAGTTTGCGTAATTTTGATATGATTATTGAGGTGTCATATAACGCAAAACGCAAGTAAAAAGATCGTTTGGCATGCAGGAAAACCCGGTGACCATTCTTTAATGAATCATCAACACGGAACATGTTATTTAAATAATTCAGAAACTTATCTAATAGCTGATTCAGAGAATTTTCGATGTATTCAAATTAACCGTTCGGGTAATATTATTTGGCAATATGCATATCCTAAAGGGCGCGGCATTATGAAATGGATATGCGATATTGACCCATTACCAAACGGTGATTATCTAATTGATGATTCAAATAATGATATATTACTTGAAATAAATCCAAGTACAAATCAAATAATAAAGACTTGAACTTTAGGCGTTAATGGTGTCCCTTATGATGCAGATTATGTCCCTGGAAAAGGCTGGATTATTGTATCCAACTCATATACCTCCACTGTTATAATTTTAGACTATACATCCGGCATAATATTAGACTGTATTGGTGTACCGACCTCTTTATTTATAGTCTTTTATTGTCTTTATGCTTTTGGTATAATTTATTCTATTAAACTATATAATGGGCTGAAACCAATTAACGACAAAAATGAACTGAACGTCCTTAAAAAATTAAAGAAATTCGAAAATATTAATAAAATAATAATATTAGGCTGTATAATTTTTTCTATAATATTCTTTAAATATGTTTTAGCCGCCTGGCAGTTTGCAATAATCCGGCCAATATTTGAAACAATACCAGTGACTCATTTTGGTATTTAATTTTCAATCAATATCTAATTATATTTATTTTTTTTAGAATGATTTAGTACAAACTTAGAATATTAATCTAAGTACAATTTTATACGATCGAAGTTAGTCAATTTTGAATTTCGTTTTTGAATTATATGTTATTTTATATGTTTTTAATCGAATTTTTGTTTTATAATAAAATTAATTTGAACTCAATTAAAAATAATTATGTTTTAAAATCACGATTACAAATTATTATTTGACCACATAAGTATTAATAATCTTCAGAGAAATTTTTTCATAAAATTTGTTTAATAATCCCTTAAAGTTTATTGAACATGTAAAAAAGAAATGATTTTTGAGGTAAAAAATAAAGGTAATACTCCGGGAAAAAAATAAATAAATAGATTTAGTTATTTGATTGATAGAATCTGTTAAAAAACTAAATTCTCAAATGATGATAAAATGGACGATTTAGAAAAAATAAAGAGAAAAAAGTTATTGGAGTTGCAACGTAGAGCATTAGAACGGAAAAAGTTGGAAGAACAAAAAAGGAAAATGGAAGAATTAGAAGAAAAGATGCAAAATAATCCGCGTGAGAGGTTATTGATAACTTGGATGCAACCAGACGCGTATCAATATTTTGGAGAAATACGAAAACGGGATATTAGAGTAAGTAATTTAATTGAAGAGGTAATACAATTACTTGTTGGCAATGGAATCTTAAAAGAGCGTTTAACTTACCAACAATTAGTATTAATCGAACGGAAAATAACTGGACGCGGGCCATCAATCAAAATCAAAAGAGCAGGTAAGGAAGCAAAAGATTTAGCAGATGAATTAAGGTCTAAATTATAAATCTAATTTTATAAAATTACTAATATTTCTTTTATTATTCATTCATAAGACTTTAATATTAATATATTATTTAAATTAGGTTATCTAAGTAAATACAAAATAAAACGAATAATATTATAAAAGATTTCAAAAAATTTTAATGAAATCTCTTAATTTATTTATCAAAAAACTTTTTGAAATTCTAAACATAAGAAATAAATATCCTTTCAATGGTAAAAAATATAATAATGAATATATTAATACAATTAATACAAAAAAATAAATTAAACCTCTCAAAATGGTTAGAAGTAGAGGAGAATAAAAAATGACGGCAAGGAAACCAACTTGGCTACGGTTACCATGTACAAGATGTTTAAATGAGATCCCGGAATTAATTGAAGGAGTGACATTGAGGTGTCTACAATGTGGGACTGAAAATACATTTACAGAATCACAAAGATTTCTAGAGAAAATTGCAACAGATGTTTTTGGTAAAGTACCAAGTATTGATTTTATTGAAGACCAAAACCAGCGTTTAGCGACATTACAGGAAAGAGAATCTAAACTAATTGAAATGATGAAAGAATTAGAGCCGGAAGAAGTAGAAATAGAAAAACATGCTATTGTAGCGACTCCAATTGAAAAATATGGTATAAGTGCGCGAAAGATGCTGGAATTAGTGCAAAAATTCAATAAAATTGCAATATTAGCTAAAAATTATTGTTTACCCCTTCCTATGACATTAGAGGAAGGTGCAAATTCTAGAGATATTTATTATACTAATAATTTTAAAGCATTGCTACATCTAGGAACATTCCATACTATTCAAGCAAGGCGCGCGACCAAGAATACTGAAGCAACCAAATTATATGACCAAGCAGCTCGAAATTTTAATAAAGCTGCAGATATAGCCAATGAAGCTGTAGAAGCCGGTTATACTCGGTTTAAAATAAAAAAGGCGCTGGCAAATGCAGTTTCAAATTACTCAACTGGTCTGGCTTCAATTACGCGAGGAAATCCCGATTATGCAACAAGAAAATTCAAGGAAGTAAGGTCAGTATTAGATGATATTATTTCAAGAGAACCAAGAGCTAAAATAGACAATGTCCGTTGTGGTATGATCGTTTCTCTTCAACCTTCAATTAAAATGATCCTTAAACAATTGAAAGAAGCAAAGGTTGTGAGAGAAGCTTCAAAAGTTAGACTTTATCCACTTGATAAATCGAAAGAAATCATTGATACTGTTCGAGAAGCTAAAAATTGGATCATAAAACAACAAGAACGATTTGATGGCATAATTGATTTTTATAATAAACTTAATTATAAAGAAAAACTTGACTATATCAAGAGATATGAAGATAGATTTTCTGAATTCAGTCAAATAGCAAAAAATATTTTTGACGAAACTGTTAGGTCTATAGTAAAGAATTTAGAAGAGGAATATTCTTTTAAGGTAGGTCAGCTGTTTAGACGATTGGACAGTGCCGCAAAATCTGCAGTATTACCTGGAGAATCGACTCGAGAACAATTTGAAGAGGGAAAAAGTGAATTAGAAGCTATTGATGAACTTTATAAATCTGTAATGGCAACTTTGATAGATACATCTTATTCCATTAAAAAAACAGAATTTGCAATCAATGCTGAAAATGCTATTAAAGAATCTCATGACAAATTTGATCAATTAGTCCGAATGGCAATAACTCAATTAATACTTGATTATGACGAAAGTACCAGAAGAGTGTTTGACCGACTAGGCCCAATAGCTGATTCGGCTAAATTACCTGGTGATGAAGTTATTGAACATTTCCGAGATTCTAGAGCAGAATTAGATTCACTTGGTTTTACTATATCTTCTCTTGTTGATGTTTCTTATAATGTAAAAAGAAAAGAGTTTACTGAAAGAATTAAAGCTGTTCAATTCAGACAACAAATAACTTTTGATAGCATTGTGCGTCAAGCTATTATTAATTTAATTGGGGATTATGGTATTCAAGGTAAAAAATTAGTAATATCAACTTTACCAATTTCTAAGGCTGCTGGTGCACTTGGTGAAAAAGCATTAGAACAAATGGCTGAATCAAAAAAGGATATTGATGGTATCGACTTAAATCTAGAGGAAATCATACAAAATTTAATTAAAATTAGCTATAATGTAAAAAGGTTCGAATTTTCTAAAGAAATAATTAATGCTCAATATAATCGAGACCGCGATTTTGTAGATTCAGTTCGGACAGCTGTCCAAAGTTTATTGACTTTTAAAGCATTACCTAGGTTTAAGATGGTACGATTTAGAAAAGACTTAGTAAAAAGAGGAGAAAATGCAATGGCTAAAGGCAATTATGCAATTGCAGCACAATCATTTGCCGATGCAGCTAAACTGAGTCAAGAATTAGGAGAAACTGAGCGTGCTAAAGAACTTGAAGAAAAAGCAAAAGGTATGGAAAGATTAGCATCTATGATTGGTAGCTAACTCAAAAAATATAATTTTATTTTGTCATAACCTTATTTTTATTTACTATTTTATTATTTTTTAAAATGTTCTAAAATCGTCTAAATTCTCATATAATTTAAATTTCTTGAAAATTAATCGATTCTATTAAAAACAAAATAACAATATCAATGGAAAATAATTCTAATATATTTTTTTGGTAATAATTTGTTTTTTTCTCTTATTTTTAAAAAGTTTATGCCATTGATGGATATTAATATTAAATTTAACGCCATTAAAATTAAAAATTATCTGTTCTTAAATAAATATTGATTTTTTAAATAATTAAAAATATTTTAATTTAAATTATTTTCACTTAAGAATTTACAATATTTTTAATAAATAATCGATTTTCTTACTAAATCATTTTAAACAAACTATTTTAAAAAAAATATCCGGAAAATTTCTTTTAAAAACAAAATTTTAACATTAATTAATAAGACAAAAAAATTTAAACAATAAATTCACAATTTTTATAACGATAATTTTCAAATCACAAAGAAGTGAGCACGAATGGCTAATATTAAAGTAGAAAAACTTATCGGAACATATATTGAAGATCAAGAAATTGAAATGGTAGAACGTAAAGGTGCGGGGCATCCTGATAGTATGTGTGATAATGCTGCTGAAAATCTAAGTCGAAAATTAAGTTTATGGTATCTTGATAAATATGATACAATATTACACCATAATGTCGATAAAGCAGCTCTAGTAGGTGGTCGTTCTGAACCAAAATTCGGTGGTGGAATAGTTGTTGAACCGATTTACTTTGCATTAATTGGAAGGGCTGCATGTGATGTAATAAAAGGTAATAAAATTGAGAAAGTACCTATACAGCGGTTAGCTCGAGAAGCAATAACTGAAAGCTTGGAAGAAACTTTTAGATATTTAAATTTGAAGACTGATATAATCATTGATTCAAAAATTAAACCTGGAAGCACTGATCTTGTTGGCCTTTTTGATTATAGAAAAGAGATTCCTCTTGCAAATGATACTTCATTTGGGGTAAATCATGCGCCATTTTCTAATACCGAAAAATTAGTTATGGGAATTGAACAATTTCTCCAAAAAGAGGCAATTAAAAGGATCCCCGCGATTGGAGAAGATATTAAAGTTATGGGCTTTAGACAAAACAAAAACATCAAACTAACAATTGCTACAGCAATGATTGATAGATTTATTGATGATATTGATGCATATGTTTCAATAAAAAACGATATTATTGAAGAAATTTTAAACCAAATACCAAAAATAATAGACCCGAGTTATAATGTAGATGTAGATGTTAATCAAGCCGATATTATAAAAAAAGGGTCTATATATATAACTGTGACGGGGACTTCAGCAGAATCTGGCGATGATGGGCAGGTAGGGCGCGGCAATAGAACAAATGGATTAATAACACCAAATCGTCCCATGTCTCTCGAAGCAAGTGCGGGTAAAAACCCAGTCTCTCATGTAGGGAAAATATATAATGTCCTTGCTGGGATCTGTGCAAATGACATTGCAGATAATGTTGCTGGAATAAAAGAAGTCGAAATCAGAATTCTTAGTCAAATTGGTAAACCTATTAGTGAACCATTAATAGCTTCAGTCTGTATATTACCTGAAAATGACAGTTCATGGAATAATATTGTACATGAGGCAGAAAATATTGTCCAAGAAAAATTAACTAATATAACTAAATTAACTGATTTATTCCTCCATAGAAAAATAAATGTTTGGTAATTACCTTATTAATTAACTTAATTTTTTAGACTTTTTTTTATTATATCTTTGGTGGACATGCTCTTTTTTAATTATAAATTAAATTCTCGAATTTAGAATTTTAATCTGTTTTTCATTATAAATCCTTTTAGATGATTTAAATCATATTTCTTGAAACTAAATAATTAGAGAAAAAATTTTGATTTAATAATTAATGATTATTTTAAAATATTTCAATATTTAAAAATCAGATTTTATGGTTTAAAGAAGAAATTACCATTTCTTTTATATTTTCGATAGGAGTTCCGTATACAATTTCACATCCAGAACTTAAAATAAATCCATTATCATCAAGAATATTTAAGCACTGGTCTGATAATTTCCGTATTTCTGATTTTGTTTTTTGATTTAAATCTGAAGGTGGAATATTACCAATTAAGCAAGTTTTTCCCATAATTTTTCGAGATTCATCCAATGGTACAAGACTATCGACCTCGAAATAATCTGGATTTAATGATTCAATAAGATTCTGAATTGGTTTGGTATTTCCACAAATATGGATTCCCACCTTCAAATTTTTATTTTCTGCTCGTAAATCGCTTATCATTCTTTTTAAAAATGGATATCCTAATTCTTGAAAATTTTTTGGCGAAATTATACTTGAACTACTGGACGGGTCTGCAATCGTTATAAAGTCCGCCCCTGCTTCTACCTTTAAAATACTAAACCGTAATACAAAATCATAAATCAATTCCATTGCATTTTTAATTAATTCTGGTCTTCTAATAATGCTTATCATCAAATTTGTTAAGCCATTTATCACGCCAACATATGTAAAAGGCCCAGGTACATAGCTCATTATTGGCACATCATTAAGATTGTCTTTTAACTTTTTAATCAATTTGAGATTGGTGTCAATCCCTTTAAAATTGACAAAATTAATGTCTCCTCCCTTGATATTTTTATTGGTAAATTCATCAAGTTTCTCAAGGTTTGAAACTGGAATCTCTTGTACCGAAGGTGGATTTTCATCCTGGTATTTTAATTCTGCTCCCATTCCATTTGCTAAAAGATTAAATGAACCTTCCCATCCGGCATAAATCGCATCATATCCACACTCTTTATACGCAAATACTAATGCCTTATACTGCTTCTCAGGGTCATTAATACATTCTCTTATTGTCTTATTTATCCATAACGCTGAAGCATAAGTTAGTTGTGGTATTACTGGTACTCTATCAACTTCCTTAAATTTTAATGCGTCTAATACTCTATCAAATGAATTCATTGTTTTTCTTCATCTCTTTTGATAGATTAAATTTAATTTTTTAATTTAGTATTTGGAGTGTATTTTAAATTTAAAAAAATAAAAGTAATTTTAATCTTTTTATTTAGAATTTTGAATCTATCGGTTTGTGTATTTTAAAATTAAAAATTAAATGAGATAATTTGAAAATGCTAATGTAAAATTATCGTTTGGCATATTTTTCAGTCCACTTTTTGGCTTCTTTAGCAAATGCTTTTAGATTGTTTAATGCTTGTTCTCCTGCCTTATTATTTAGTGGGTCTGATGGGTTCCAGAACGGGGGTTCCATGTGGATCATACCTTTCAATGATTCGATAATATTTGTTAGGGTCTTAGCAGGCGTCCATCCTGATGCACCTGTTTTCGCGTCGACCTTACCTACTAAATCTGGGTTTATTAAATCAAGACAAATATTCGATTTTGTGGGTGGTAACGATGAATCTATATTCGGATGCCAAATTAAAGTCTGACAAAAGACATATGGTGGTGCATAAGGGTAATTAGATCCGCATTTAATTTCAAAAACAAATTTACCTCCTTCATAGGGAGTTCCCTCTTTTCCGATTATTGTTAATCTTAAGTGGTCTACTCTATCTACCCAAGGTTCAAGAATAACATATTTATCATTGGCATATTTTTTACTTGCTTCTAAATAATCGACTTCTTCACGCATGAAAAATCACTCCATTATTGTCATTAAAAAAGGTCTTAAACTATCTAATTAATTAGAGAGTATACCTTATAAATTAAAGATTTTAATTTATGATATTATCAATAATAATTAAAATATGAATATTCTTTTTCATATTTTAATTTTTTTTAAATTATTTAATATTCCAAGTATAAAATTTAATATTAGATACCAAATAATGTCTAATCTCATATTAAGGTATGACAAATAAAAATGAAATATAAGTAAAGAAAATCAGAATTTAAACAATTTTAAAATGTCCAGAAATAAATAGACTAAAAATTTATATATAAAATAGGAATAATTATCTATTTTCAAAATCCATTAGTTTAAATATTTATCTCTCTTAAATAATGAATATTTAACCGAAAAAAAGTTTAAAAAATTTTAGATATTTTTTAAACTTTTTATAAGTATAAATGTTAAAGTATTTATAGAACTAAAAAATAATTAAAGTATTGGTGGTCATATGGAAAAAAAAGAAATATTATCTAAGGAGAAAGAGGACGATATAGAGAAAAAAGATTTAATGGATCCAGAAATAAAAGAGATGTTAGCTATTGAACATGTTATTGAAAAATATGTTTTATCCATCAATGATAAATATAATTCTCATGTGTTTCCTTCTTCATTAATAACAAAGGTAGTAATGAAAGAATTAAAAATAGAAAATAAAAACAAATTTAGAATCTATCATTCTAAGGTCAAGAAAATATTAAATAAATGGGTAAATAAAGAATATTGTGAACATATTGATACGACACATTATGCGCATTGTAAAAAAACAAAAATGATTTATCAATTTACTGATGATACATTTTACCGTTTTAATAAGTATAAATTAATACCAATTCCCTAATTTTTATTGATGAACCTATATTTTTTTAATAGGTAATTCATAGGTCTGGTCTTTATTGTTTAACCTAAATACTTTTAATTCATTATTAATTGGGTCTATCACCAGTGCAATCATCCTATTATTTATATGTTGCCAATATTTTTGAGTTGGGATATCTATGTTTGATAAGAAACATCCTATATTTGGATGCGAATGATACCATCCAACATGGACATAATTTGATTTATTATTTTCTATATAATTTATTAGTGCTCGTTCATCAGTAATTTCTGCGTGATAACTTGATGCTATTTGGTCAGGGATAATAATATCTTTAATTTCAATTGAATTTTCTTTAAATATTCCTATTAAATATCCAATTACTTCTGATTTGTTTTCATTATAACCTTTCAGAGCATGATTGTTTATTTTTTTAAGGACATTTGCTTCAATTTTTATTAAATCATTAAATTCTGACATTTTCTAAAAATTTAGTAATTGATTTTCTTTTAATTTTTATATATCAGGTGTTTCTCGTC
>SUPR01000112.1 GCA_005191425.1 Candidatus Helarchaeota ASGARD archaeon Hel_GB_B | reverse complement strand
CCAATTTCTTGATAACAAAAAGGTTCAAGTTCACCAATCCGAGATTCTATCGAGCTGAACAAAACAAGCTACGAAAATTCCATAAAGAAGTGAGCCGAAGGAAAAACGGTTCTAACAATCGAGATATATCAAAAAATAAGTTGGCAAGAATCTATGAGAAGATCAACAACAGAAAAAAGGACTGAACACATAAGATCACACACATTTTGTCGGAACACTTTGATTGTGTGATATTAGTGGACTTAAATATCAAGGGTATGCAGAAGTTCAATTCTGGGGTCTCGAAATCCATGAGCTTGGACTTCTCATGGCATCAATTCGTCACTATCTTAAAATATAAAATGGAACAAAAAGGAAAGCATTTAATCCTCGTGGATAGGTTTTTTCCCAGCTCCAAGCTTTGCTCCAACTGTGGATATAAGAAGGACGACTTGAAATTAGATGATAGAGAATGGACTTGTCCGCAATGTCTGGCCCACCATCATAGAGATATAAACGCCTCTGAAAATATTGAAAAAGAGGGTAAAAGAATTTTAAGAGAAAAAAATATCAAAATCATTAGGGATAATGATACTGCCGTAGGGACTACGGTCAATGCGTTTGGAGAAGATGTAAGACTCTCCCTTGGAGAGCAATTTTCGATGAATTACGAATCCATCGCCCTTTAGGGCGTGGTAGTTCAAAACTATAATCTTTACAAATATATACGGTCGTTCTCCCACCAATTTGTTTCTTTTGCTCAAGAATCTTATTCATGCCATTAACTTTAATCGATTTTTTACGAGATGAATTTAATAAAACAATTTTATTTGGGATAAACTTTTTTCTAATATAATTTAGCATCTGTTGCGTTTCAATCGAATCATAATTTCCTGCTATAATGATTTCTATACTTGGACCAATAGCAAAATCCAATGCCATTAAAGAATGCGAAAATGAAGTGGGTGCCTTCCTAATAAGAGTGCCAAACGTTTTTAATATTTTTTCCCCATATTTTCAAATTCTGGTCTCATTAAAATTTTTCCTAACCGTAATAAATTTAATATAGATACTGAATTCCCAGACGGTATTGCACCATCATAAATATCTTTTTGTCTAATTAATAATTTTTCTCCTTCGTCCGATATGAAATAAAATCCACCATGAATATTGTTCCAAAAATGTTCTATTAAGATTTTATTTAAATTTAACGCTTTTTCTAAATATTCGGAATTAAATGTTGTCTCAAAAAATTCAATTAAACCCCATATCATAAATGCATAATCATTCAAATTTCCCAAAATTTCTGATTTTCCATTTCTATATCTATGTAATAATCTACCATTTTTTGAAATTAAATTAACATAAATAAATCTGATAAGCGATTCTGACAATTTTAAATATTCAGGTTCATTAAATACTCTAGCAGCTTTTGCGAGCATTGCAAGGACTAGCCCGTTCCAATCTGTTAATATTTTATCATCTTTATAGGGATGGACCCTTTTATTACGATAATTAAATAAAATGTTTCGTACTCGTTCAAACCACAAATTAAATTTGTTAAATTCTATGTTTAATTCGGTACTAATTTCTTTTAGTGATTTTGTTTGATATAATATATTATTAACACCATTCATTTTTCCTGTTGAATTAGAAAAATTACCATTCTTCTTTATATTAAATATCTTTATTATAAGTTCGGCATCTTTTTCTTCTGATATATTTTGTATTTCTTTTTCAGTCCATAAATAAAATTTACCCTCAATACCTTCGCTATCTGCATCTTCGGCTGAATAAAATCCACCGTCTGGCATATGCATCTCTCTTATAATATAAATAATTATTTCCTTGGCTATTTTCTCATAATGCTCATTTCCCGTAGCTTGATAGAGTTCAATTAATATGTTTGCAATTAAGGCCTGGTCATAAATCATCTTTTCAAAATGTGGTACCCTCCAATTTGCATCAATTGAATATCTATGAAATCCAAATCCTATATGGTCATATATCCCGCCCAAATACATTGCTTTTAAAGTTTTTTCGACCATATATAGAGCATTTTTATTCTTGTACCTTTTCCAATATCGTAACAAAAAACCTAAAATTTGAGGATTAGGAAATTTTGGCATATCTCCAAATCCTCCATTCTTCTTATCAAATAAATTGGAAAGTATATCAAATGCCTTATGAAAAATTCCTTCATTCAAATCTTCTGTCCTTGAAACTAATTGCTCTTTCTTAAGTATTTTAATTAATTCTTTTGATGTCCCGATTATCTCCTTTCTTTTTATTTTCCATATTTCACTTATCTTTAACAATAATTCTATTAGTCCAATTCTCCTATATTTTGAAGTTCGAGGAAAATAAGTCCCTGCAAAAAACGGCTCCATATTTGGCGTCATAAATATGGTTAAAGGCCAACCACCAGATCCGGTCATTATCTGACAAATGTTCATATATATTTTGTCAATATCTGGGCGCTCCTCTCGGTCAACTTTTATTGCTATATAATTTTGATTTAGTATTTGGGCAACTTCTTCATTTTCAAAAGATTCATGGGCCATCACATGACACCAATGACATGTTGAATATCCTATTGACAAAAAGATCGGTTTATCTTCTTTCTTCGCTTTTTCAAATGCCTCCCTACACCAAGAAAACCAATTAACTGGATTATAAGCATGCTGAAGTAAATATGGACTTGATTCATTAATTAACCTATTTGGTTTCTTATTTGTCTCTAAATTATTATCCATATTTTAGACCAATATTAATTTTATATCTATTTTATCATTCGATCCAAAAAAATTAATAAAAAAATTGATTAATTTAATCTTTTTAAATATAACCTGCGATTTTTAACCAAAAATTATGATTTCCATAACCCATGGACATTGCATAACTCTCTTGCAGATATATTTTTTGCTTCTATTTTAAAAATAGCTTCGGGTTTATCTCCTGGTCTTAAAAATTTTCTATATACTTCACCATCAGCAATTAATTGAATCCATTCAATCCAATGCTCTTCAGTCATAGGATGATCTTGATTTTGTCCTACTTTTACCTTATACCCTGATTCAACTTTTTCTATATATGGAACATGCTTCTCTACTGCAGAATCTTTAGTTTTCTCCTCTAACAATTTCATAGGTTGACCACAACAAATTAATTGCCCCGCTCCGTTGTGAATAACTTCTACAATATTTCCACAGACTTCACATTTATATATCTGTTTTAATTCTGTCATTTTTAACCATTCCAATTCTTTTTTATCATTTTTTATTATATTTTCTTATTTGATTTCACCTAAATTATAAATATTATTTGTGGAAAAAATGACTAATTAATAGTAAATTTTTAGAAAATATCTTTTTATTCACAGTTTTACGTCTTCAAAATGGTAAAAGTATAAATAATGCAGCTAATAACATCGGATATCTTGTTGAAGCAAACCAAAATGGCATTCTATATGCATTTTCCTTTGCTGCCTTCCTAAGGTCGTCCCTTTTTCCTATACTATATAAGTCCCATGAAGATTTTAATATAAATATACTTGATATTATTATAAATGCGCTCGAAAACGAGACATTATACAAATAAATCTGGCTACTTAATAATTTTATTAACAGCCCCCAAATACAGCACACTCCTCCAATAACCGTAAAAATTAATGCTATTTTAAATGTCCATTTTAGACCAAAAACATGCGCCCATGTTTTCACATTTTCTGACAAATCTTCATCAAAATCTTCTGCTGTGTTTATTAAATTCATTCCTTCATTCAATAAAATATATCCAATTAAATAAATGATCCCATAAACTTGAAAATTCAATTTTATCATTAACCAGCCATTAATATATGGAAACATAAAAAGTCCGATAATAATTGGTAAAGCACTCAGATAACCGCGTTTCTTAACCCGTATTGGCGCTGCAGAATAACTTGTCGATATGACCCATCCTATAACTGAAAATATCCCAACTATTACATAACCAACTAACATTAAATATCCTGATAAAATCATAATTAGACATGTTTCTATTATTAAAATTACTCTTATGTTTTCTTTACCTAAATTGTCTACAGCTCGGGCCAATTTTACTTTATACTTTATATCTATATCTCTATCATAATAACAATTCACATTTACAGCATATAGAATTGAAATAATATATAAAATCAAAAAATATATTAAATATATATTCACTAGGTCAAATATCGAACTTGCAGCTAAGAAGGTACCCAACAATGGCTGCGCAGGTGTCGCTATCAATATTTTTATGCGACTAATTGTAATGAAATCTCGAATCTTGCTCATTATATTTACAAAAAAATTAATATTATTTAAAAGTATTTGAGTTTTTATGAACTTATTATATTTCCAATTAATAATATTTGATTTCTATTGATAAGCTAAAAAAATCAATATTAAATTATGTTTTACAATTTTTTATCAAAAGAACAGTGATAATTACTTATTTTTCCAGATATTTCTCTTTATTATCTGATTAACTGCTTTTTAATTGACAGAATAAAAGTAAATTTATATATGATTAATAATTAAAAAGTACATCAATTAATAATAATTTATTTGGGTAAAGTAAATTGATATATGCCACCAAAGGCTGTAAGAACTGTCAAAGATTTAATTTTCTGGCAATATTCAAAAATTATTTCTGATTCTGCAGGATTTGGTAAAAAAAATTTAGGCTTTATAATGACTAAATTTAAACAATTAAGCAATGGCCAAATTTCTTAGAACGAAATTAGAGAATATATCAAAGAAAAAGAAAACAATAATGTCTGTATTTTATATGGAGACCAATGCGAATTAACGATTGACCACCTTTTTCCGAGGTACTATAATGGCCCTGATAATGAAAAAAATGTAATTTGGGTCTGTAAAAAGTGTAATTCTTCTAAAAGTAAAA
This sequence comes from Candidatus Helarchaeota ASGARD archaeon Hel_GB_B, assembly GCA_005191425.1. Lineage (GTDB taxonomy): Archaea > Asgardarchaeota > Lokiarchaeia > Helarchaeales > HEL-GB-B > HEL-GB-B. Next base: position 5,010 of record SUPR01000112.1, on the reverse strand, counting down.
AACGACTTTATGAATATTTCACATCTAAAAATGGTCTGGACGCTGCAAAATACAATGTCCCAAAAATTGCAGAGGGAAAATACTTAAAATTCATTTACGAAACCCTAAAAAATAACAAATGGCTTGACTTTACAATAGATGATATTAAACAAATGGTCTGCCCTCAATGCGACCTTAAGAAGATTTGTATTAAAGAAAATAGCACTAATAAATTGTCTCCCCTATGCCTAGATATGCTTCTAACTTATTACCCCAACTCTTAACTCTAATTTAAATATATCAGCAAATAATGTACCCCTATCTTCTCCTAATTTTCACAACAACTGGTTATTGCCAAAATCTTCAAAGGTAACTTATTTTTTTCTACTTAGATATTTTTATTTATTTGTTATTTAAAGAAATTTTCAATCAAAACTTTATTTTAATTTATTTTTCGACTAATTGATTTATCTGAAAATTTTGAGCTGCATACTATACATCACAAGGTAAAGCTCATATACTAAAAAATATATACTAAAAATGACACAATTTTAAATTTCAACATTTTAATGTAGGTAAATAAAATGATTAAACGAGTAAAAGAATTCAGTCCTACAACATTAATTGCCCAAGAAAGAAGTTTTCTTGAGAAATTTGAGTCCGAAATTTTGCGCGGCATTTCTACTCTTGTCATAATGTCTATAATTAATGATTCAGGGGACGATGGAATTTATGGATATAAAATATTGAAAGAATTGGAAGATAAAACAAGTTCTATCCTGGTTATAGAAGATGGCACTCTTTATCCCATATTAAAAAAACTTAACATTGACGGAATTGTTATTGCAGAAAAGAAAATATCTGGTGGAAGAAAGCGAACTTATTATAAATTAACCTTAAAAGGCCTTAAAATTTTCCATCATATTCAGGGCTTTTTTTCTAAGCTTATTGAATCAATTGGTCCTTTATTAGATATAGATGTCAATCTTAAACATGAAAAATTCATTTACTGCCCAAATTGCGCTAATAAAATTGATATAAATGATGATGCAGTTAAATATTGCGAAGCATGCGGGCTAAATATCGAAGATTTAAAAAGGAGGTTAAAAAATGAATGAGAAAAAAGTATCTGAAAAATTAATTAATGATTTTTTAATGGAAGTAGAATCTTTACTTCCTTCCTGGTTGAAAATACAAGATAAAAAATTAAATGAAATTTTAGACGAATTAAAAGAGCATATCGAAGATAAAGTCTAGGCATTCAGCGAAGAAAGAATGTCATATATTGATGCAGTACGCCAAAGTATATCTGAAATGGGAAACCCAACCGAAATTGCTGATGAATACAAAAGAAGAGGGACTCCAAAATATTATATAACAGAAGAATTATGAAATTTATATCTTAAATCATTAAAACTTATCTTATTCATGATAATTCCAATTATGTCCATTTTCATTGTAATTGATATTATTAAAACTATCTTTACTATGGGTAATTGGATCGAATCCCTTATATCTGGCGCTGGAAACATCTTTTTTGTATCAATGTGTATTCTTATTGGAACAACTATACTTTTTGTCTATCTCTCAAAAGAAGGGTACACACCCCAGGATTTGAAAAAAATATTTGAAAATCGAGCAAAAACTAAATTTGAAAAAAAGAGATTTAGAAGGTTTCATAAAAACTTTAACAAACCAACTAATTATTCTGATAAAAATATTGATCATAACAAAATGATGGTTCCAAAAGGATTTAAAAAGCCTTTTAATAATATACTTGGTGGTAGCTTTTTTATTGTTTTCGGAATAATTGCAATATGGCAACCTATTACTTTTTTAAACGTTTCATTGGTCTCATGGTTCCTTAATATTGTATTCGGGATAGGTATTTTTCTAATTATTGGTGGAATTATAAAAATCTTACACGGAATTATCTGTATATGGTCCTTTAAAGCATATAAATATTTACTCCCCATCAGGTCTGTCTTCGCTATCCTTTCTATTCCACTAATAATTCTCCTGATTCTCAACCCACAAATATTCCCACTATTTTACTGGTCTGATACCACAGGTTTTGTTATCTTTTACATGCCTCTCGAATTGTACTGGTTCTATCAAACTTTATTTGTTTTTATTGCGATTTTCATTGGAACTAAAAGCATTATGAATATAATAAAATCTGCCAGATTAAAAAAATCAGATTTTTATTTGTGAAAACTTTTATCCTTACTTTTCATTTTTTTGTTTTTTTTCTTTTTATCCTTTAATTTAAGAGTTTTTATTTAATTCAAGAATATTTCAATATTTATTTCTCAACTTAAGAATATTTTACGATATTAAATTAATATAAAGACAAATTTAGTCGTAAAATGGTCTCTAAGATCTATAATTTAATTTTAAATTTGTTTTCTTTCTCCTTAATTTTTTATATTCTATCATTCAATATTTTTATCATTATGAATAAATGTAATAACAAATACAAATACAAAAAATTAAAGAAATTTTAAAATATTATTCCATTCAAATATAATAGACATTTTAATTTCTATTTAATTGGAAATTATTGACTGTCTATACTTCTTGAGGCGATCAAAATACCAATCATGGAGTGTAATACAGAAGATATAAGTACAAAATTCAAAAATGGTGAATTTACATTTACCGTTATTGGTTTAGGTAGAATTGGACTCCCAACAGCTTCTATTATAGCAAATAAAGGTGCCAAAGTTTATGGCTATGACATTAATATTAATGCAATCGAAAAATTAAAAGCTGGAATTTCTGTTATTGACGAACCGGGACTTGATCCAATTGTTAAAAATGTGGTCTCTAAAAACCTTTTAATTCCTACTAACGACCCTAAAGAAGCCATCTCTAATTCGGACATTATTATTGTCTGCTTACCTACTCCTGTTACTCTTGATAAAATACCGGATTATTCTGCAATTATTGAATGTTTTAACAATATCTCCAAATATATTAAAAAAGGTAGCCTTATTATAATTGAATCTACTATTTCACCTGGCACCGTTGAAAATTTAATCATTCCACTTATTGAAAAAAATTCAAATTTAAAAGTAATACGCGACTTTGGTATTGCAAGCTGCCCCGAACGTGCTAACCCCGGCGAGATTGTCACAAAATTTAATGAAATACCCCGTATCATCGGTGGTATTGATTCTAAATCCACGAAAATTGTCGCTAATATTTATAAAAATATTGTTGATAGTAATTTAATCCTTGTTAGCAACCCAAAAACTGCCAACGCCGTTAAACTAACTGAAAATATATTTCGAGATGTAAATATCGCTTTAATTAATGAACTTGCCATCCTTTTTGAAAAACTTGAAATTGATATTTTTGAAATTATTAATGCTGCTAAAACTAAATGGAACTTCGTCCCTCATTACCCCGGCGCTGGCGTAGGTGGCCCATGTCTACCTTCTAACCCATACTACCTAATCCAAGAAGCAATTAAAGTTGATTATGTCCCTCATATCATCAGGTTTGCTAGAGAAATTAATGACCGAATGCCCCACCATCTTATTGAACTTGTTATGAAATCTCTTAATATTATTGGCAAATCTGTTAAATCTTCTAAAATCTCTGTCCTGGGACTCTCTTATAAACCTAATATCGCAGATTACCAATTATCACCTGCATTTCCCTTCGTTCATGAACTCAGAAAATTAGGCCCTATTGTCCAAATCTATGACCCTTACTTTAAAGGTAAATCTATTAATGACCTTTACATCGAAAATGACCTCGAATCTACACTTACTAATGCCGATTGCTTGGTCTTTATCACTGACCACGATTTATTTAAGAAACTTGATTTTAATTATATCCTAAAATTCACTAATAAACCTCTCATCATTGTTGATGGCAGAAATACATTCGATATTAAATCTATACCCAAAAATATCATTTATCGTTCTATTGGAAGGCTCCTAATTAATAATTCTTAATATTAACTTTTAATTTCCGCTATACCTTTATTTTTACACTCTTTTTATTATTGATTATACTTGTATAAATCTATTTATCTCTCTAATCCACCCCCCACCTTTATCTGTTGTATTATATTTATTTAAACTTGTTTACCTAAACCATTTTCTTTTAATTTATCAAAAATGAGTAATAATTGTTCTAATTTTTTTATAATAATATTTATTTATCATTAATCCATAAAATTTGATTAGATGATTCTATGATCGAACATATCGATGAAAGAAATTTCTATGACATTATTAAACATAATGATGTTGTCCTTGTTGATTTTACATCCAAATATTGCGCTCCATGTAAACTTCAAGAAAGAGAACTTGTTAATATAGACCGCCAATTCGGGAACAAAATTAAAATCATATCTGTTGAAATATCTAGAAGCCCTAAACTCGCTTCTAAATTCGGTATAGTAGCTACTCCAACCCTCATGTTTTTTAAAAAAGGTAAGAAAGTCCGGTTTACCTCTCGCTCTCAAGGCAGGATCGATAGGTTCATCGGCCTACGACAAGCCCGCCAACTGGTCGGACCTATTAACTTTTTACTTAATATGAAAGTCTAACCTTTCATCTTACTTGCCTTGCTATTGTTAATTTCCATATTTTCCATTCCCATCCTTTAATAATTTAAAATTGATTGATTACCCACTTTCTTCACTTTAATTATTACTAATGTCCCTCACTTTTCCTTCTTAAAAACAGCAACTAGTATTGCGCCTTTTTTCGGATATAATTTTCCTAATAATAACTTAATATCTTTATAATCTTATTTTTACTCGATATTGAACAATGGTCACATATCTCAAAATGTATTAAACTAAAGTTTGTTAACTTTTCCTTAGATATTTTATAAATATCAATGCCCCTCCCTATTTTAAGATTACCTGCCGTTGGCGAATGAATATCCACAAACGAAATTATCTCTTTCCTATCTAACGGCCGCTCTATTAACCCTAAACCTTTTAACCGCTTATTTACTACCTCATAAATACGCTCTGAAAAAGAGTTATCCGGTCATCCCTTCCTA
>SUPR01000111.1 GCA_005191425.1 Candidatus Helarchaeota ASGARD archaeon Hel_GB_B | reverse complement strand
AGTCAAGAGTACTCTTAATTGCCAGTCTTTTGGTTTAACTTTTGATGTCAATTTATCAAATTTGAGCACTTTTTCAAAATATCTTTTTAATCCAGTAGCATCATCAATTGCGATTCTTCCGACAAGAATATCAGGATAAACAGAATCAGTTAGACAAGCATAATAATGGTCAGAGGCGCAATTATAATCTGGGTCATGGTGTGTAGGAATACGGTTAACATCGCCGACTAGGAGGACAAATTCTGGCGGGTCTTCCCAATTATCATAAGCATATCTAAGAAAGTTCCGGATTGCAACGTCCTTTTTATTCCCAAATTCCTTATAAATTTCCACATCAGTTACTACTTTAACAGAATAATCTTTTTCTTTTAATTTTATAAATGGCTCTAAAGCTTTAATTAAATCAGGCTTTGTAATAATAAGATATCGTCCAAAATTATTAAGATCAGATAATGGTCCAAATTCTTCGGGGATAACTTCATCAAATTCTCCGCCGTCAGTCATAATACCCATTTCGCCATCAGAATCAAAAGCGGTATCTTCATTGACAGAATCCAAATTTAGAATTTCAGATTGTATTTCTTTTCTTACTGTTTGTCTAGGTGCTCTTCTAGGTAAAGTTCTACCTATACCAGCACCACCTCTAAATCGCCTACCAGACTTAGGAGCGGGAGTATAATATACATCTAATTCTATTTTGCTATAAGCAATTAGTTCTCTCGATTTTGGGCGATAACGCATAGGATAAATCATTAGATGTACTATTGAGACATCACCCATTTTGTTTTCAGTGGATATTATTTCGACTAAATTTTCTGGAAATAATTCATCACTTGAATATATTTTTTCATTAGGCTCAAATTCTGGAGTTACCCAATCTTTACCATTATCTTTAGTAGGTTTTGGGGCTGGTAAGACATCGATAGGCTCGGGAAATTTCCGTTCAACATAATTTACTATTTTGAGTTCTTTAAAGGTAGTGCCCGGTGGTAAAGCTACAAAAAGTCCTTCAGTTGGTAGCATTGGAGCACCAGTCTCTAAAATAGCGCCCCCACTTGGCATTAATAAATCTGTGAATATAGTATCTTTTTTTGCTCTGATTTGAGATTGTTCCTCAAATTTTTTGTACCAGACACCTTTAGGACGATAAATTACATTTACTTTATAGATATTTTCAGCGGACCTAAATTCTTTAGCAGATGTTTGAATTGACCTTAATTTTCTAAAAGGTGAGGAAGGGATTTTACCATAATCCTTAGTCTCTACGACCTCATAATCTTCATCTTTTTCTTGAAAAGGAAACCATCTTGCATTTTTTATCATTTTCAAACCTCAAAATTATATATTTTCTAAATTTAATAGACTATCTTTATAAATTTCTGGGATGCGTTTACGCCTTGGTTTTTCACTACCACTCCTTAGCCCACCACGAAATTTTGATTTTTTCTTTTTATATTTGATTTCAAATATGATCTTGGAATATATTCTAAGTTGGCGTGAGATTGGGTTATATTGTACGGGATATACAATAAGTTGTAATACCTTAATATCGCCGATTTTTTGTAAACCTATGTTTTTAAATAAATTACCTGGAAAAAATTCGTCTAGGTCATAAGTTTTATTTTTGGTTAATTCAAGAGGAGTATCTCTGGTGGGCTTAGATATTGGGATTAATTCATTTTCGATTTGGTGGGTCTTAAATTGAGATTCTGTAATTGAAACGTCTATTACTTCTGCATTATGTGGTAATGCGATCAATAGCCCCTCTTGTGGTATTTGAGGACATCCAGGCATATCTAACATTAAACCACCATTTGGAATTTCTATTTGGACAAATTTTTGGCCCTTTTTCTCCGTTAATTGTTCCCAAATTCCATTCATTTCATATGTGATTGTAATTTTATAATAATCGCCAGATGGAGATTCTATAAATTCCGTCTTTTTTGTAGTAACAGAACCCCATTCGTCATCTTTTTCCTCAATTACTTCTAAATCAGTTCCTGTACCCCTAAGAGATAGCCATTTTTTATTTGCCAATTAAATCACTTACTTTTGAAAATACATTATAATTGATATTAAATTGATTATATTTTTGGTTTAAATTATATTTTCTAAATTTTATTTTTAATTAGTTATATAGAATTGACTTTTTATAAATATAATTTCTAATTATTTCTTATTATAATAAAAATATTCTATAAAAATTGCTTAATTTTCTTATATGTGCTGGCTAGTGCCTCTGGAATTACTCTTGTATCAGCAATTACTGCCATAAAGTTATGATCTCCACGCCATCTAGGGACAATATGCCAATGAATATGACCAGGAATACCTGCACCAGAAACTTCACTACCAAGATTCATACCAATATTAAATCCATCTGGGTTCATTGCTTTTTTTATTGCATTTATAGCCATCTTTTTCATTTCAAACATTTCAAGAGCTTCATCATCAGTCAATTCATCAAGAGATGATTTGTGAGCATAAGGGACGACCATCAAATGACCATTCGAATAAGGATAAGCATTTAAAATTATGAAAGAAAATTTACCCCTTTTTATAATGTGATTTTTTTCATCATTATTTTCTGCGGGAAATTTACAAAAAATACACCCATTTTCCTTTTTTCTCTCAATTAATTCGATTCTCCAACCAGCAAATAAAGACCTCATTAAAATTTAACACCTTAATGTTCTAATTAAATTATTAATTCAATTTTTTGATAATTTATTTTTTGTATTGATACTTAATTTAATAGAGATTGTATTGTTTTAATAAATTTTGCAATATTTAATAATAATTAATTAATATTTTTATGAAGGAAATATAAATTACAGCTTGTGAAGATAGTTAAAAGGGATTCACAATTATACATCTAAATATCAATTTAATTAATACCATAAAATCAACATATAGCGTCAGATATAAACATTCATGGATAAAAAACAAACATAAAAAATCCAAGAGTCAAATTTTCTGATATTCCTAAAGCATTAAGAATTTTAGAAATATTGAATAAAGAATTTAATAAGAAAACAATACGACCAAAAAGGAATTGTATTAGGAAAAACTAAAAGATACTGGTAGAAAAACATGATTATTTACTAAAACAGATACAATAATAACGAGAAAAATGATATTAATAAAAAGAATATTTAATTTTATAAAATGGATTATAAAAATTATTCATGATTATATTTTTATTAAATTTTTTTAATGTCAAATCGTAATAAAGGGAAAATTTTACTTTATATATTAAAAAATTGTTAATACTTAATTTTAAATAATGTATAAAAAAGTTCATTAGTTATGAGATAATTAGTATGAAAAAAGTGATTTTGATTTAAAGGAGAAATTAAAGTTTGTTAAAAGATTTAGCAAAATTAAAAATAGAGTTATTTTGTCATGGTTTGAAATTTGATGATAAGAGATTTGGAGGTAAAGGCCGTAGGTCTGGTGCAGGGCCAGCTGGAGGAAGGTTTTTGAGATTAGCGAAAGACATAATAGCAAATGTCCCTACATGGCCAAAATTTGTAAAAGAATCAATATTTGAATTAAGATATGAAGATAATGAGTTTGAAATTTGGAGAGAAGAGAAGGAATTAGTAAAAGTTGAGCTTATTCCATCAAGATATGATTATTATGATAAAAAAACATCAAACAATATTATGATGAGAAAAATAGCATTGATTCATGGAGAGGACTGTTTGGCGACTACGGTAAATCAAAGATGTTATTATTGGAGGACAGGGCAGCAATGTGTATTTTGCGGTATTGAAGAGTCGTTAAAAAGAGCAGAAACAGTAGCTAAAAAAGATCCAATTGATTTGTATGAAACCGCTCAATCTGCGATAGAAGAAGGGGTGTGTAAACATATTACATTAACAACAGGGACAGTAAATAGTGAAGATAAAGGCGCAAAATATATGGAGAAAATAGTCAGAAAATTAAGTACTTTAGGGGTACCAATTCACGTACAAGTTGAACCGCCAAAAGATTTTAAATGGTTTGATAAATTACATGATGCAGGGGCAGAAACAATAGGGGTACATATAGAAACAATGAACCCAGAAAGTTTTAGTAAATATTGTCCGGGTAAATCGAATAGTTCAAGTATTGAAACATTTATTAATGCTTGGAGATATTGTTTGGACATATTTGGAAAAAATCAAGTTGATACATATTATTTAATTGGGTTAGAAAAATCTATAGAGGATTTAATAGCAAATCTTGAGAAAATAGCAAATTTAGAGGTAATACCATTTCCTGTTCAAGTTAGACCAATAAGTGGAGCAAAATTAGAAGATATCAAAATACCAGAATATGATGACCTATTAAATATATATAGTGAATTAGGAAAGATTTTACATAAAAATTCTCTGAATCCATTTCAAAATAAGGCCGGATGTGTGCGTTGTAATTCATGTAGTGCATTAAAAGAAGCGTATAGGTATTTATCGTGATAGTATGAAACAAATACAATTAGAAAATCAAAAGAATAGGAGTCTTGAGCCGTTTTTTAATCCAAGAAGTGTTTTAATTTGTGGTGCTTCAGGAAAAGTAGGAAAATTTGGGTATCAGATTGTAAAAAATCTGCAAACACTTAATTATAAGGGTAAAATATTTCTTGTAAACCCAAATGAAGATGAAATTTTAGGGATAAAACCATTTAAAGCAATTTCAGATCTTCCTGAAGTTCCAGATTTAGGGATAGTAGTATTACCACCCCAAAAAGTAATGAAGTCCACTGAAGCATGTATTAAATTGGGAGTAAAATTTTTAATGATTGAAAGTTCGTTTTTGACAAAAAATATGGAACTAAAACTAAAAAAAATGGCAAAAGAAAATAATGTTAGGATAGTAGGTTCAAATACTATAGGTATAATTAATTTTAATAATGATTTTACAACATCAATCATTCCGGTGAGGTGTATATTAAAAGAGGGAAATGTTGGTTATATTGCTCAGAGTGGAGGATTAGCTGGTGGTTGTGGGTGGTGGAATCCAGAACATGGTATAGGTTTTAGTAAAATAGTTCATTTAGGTGAAGCATGTGATGTTAATGAATCGGAAGTACTTGAATATTTAGGTGAAGATGATAAAACAAAAGTGATTCTCTTATTTTTAAGAAAAATTAATGAAAAATTATGCAAAAAAGTTAAAGAAATATCAAAAATAAAGCCAATTCTCTTTTTGAAACCATCAAAAGATTCACCAATAAATATTCTTGAGAAATTTAATGCAATTCCAGTTAGTGATTATCAAGATTTATTTGAAATTTCAAAAGCTTTTGTCCAGAACCCACAATTAAAGGGAAATAAAATTGGACTCATTGGACCTAGTAGCGGGGCATTGTCATTGATAATATCAAAATTAAATGATTATGGATTTGAACTTGGAGAATTAACAGAGCAATCAAAATTAATATTACGAGAAAATGTCCTCCATAAATGCAATCAACAATATAATCCTGTAGATTATTGGCCCCCAACAAGGTTTGATGGAGAAGAAGTGGGAGAAAAATATAGAATAGCTGCAGAGACCTTATTGAACGACCCTAATATCGATGCAATCATAATTATTTTAGAAATTTTCAAGGAAATTGAATTTGATGTAGAAGAAAAATTTAAACATTTAAAAAGAAAATTCCCTAATAAACCTATAATCGCAGTGATAATTCAAACTGAAAGACCATCATTGACAAGAATCCTTAATGGACTAAAAAATTTACAAATAACTACATATATACAAAATATAGAAAGAGCGTTAGAAGCATTGCAGTCAATGATGACCTATAATAACTCAAGAGAAAATTAAGAATGATTTTTTTTCTTGGTAATGTTTTTGATTAGTGCATTTTTGTGGCTTCCAATTAAATCTTCTCTTTTACACAATTTTAATGCCTCTCTAATTTTATCATATTGTTTAGGGTCTTTAAAATGAAGTAATGATTTTTGCAATTTTTTCTCTTTAAAAGTGTAGGGGACATGAATTTTATTTTTATTTAGGTCTTTTCCAGTAAAATACATACACGTGGAAGCAGTCATGGGAGTTGGTGTAAAGGTTTGAGTTTGTTTTACGTATAAATTGTTTTTCTTAAGAAATTCAGCAAGTTTTATTTGGTGCTCTAATGAGGTACCAGGGTGTGCAGACATCCAATAGGGGACTAAAAATATTTTTTTACCGATCATTTTAGTTATTTCTTTAAATTGTTTGTAAAACGTAAAAAACTTCTTAGATGAAACTTTATTCATCATTTTTACAGTAATATAATCAATTATATGTTCTGGAGCAATTTTCAATTGACCTGAGATATGGTCTCTTAGGAGTTCTTCTAAGAATTCTTTATCTTCAAGTAATAAATCAAACCTAAAGCCAGAACTAATAAATATGTGTTTTATGCCAGGAATTTTGCGAGCTTTATTCAATAATAATTTGAATTTCGAGAAATCGATTACAAGATGGGGACAGATTTCTGGTAGCAAGCAACTTTTATCAGTACAATACTTTTTAATTTTACAGTCCAAGCCAAACATCTCTGCAGATGGGCCGCCTAAATCAGAGATTGTGCCATGAAAGGAATCCAATTTTGAAATCCTTTTTATTTCGCGTATGACAGATTCTATGGAGCGGTCTTGAATAATTTTACCTTGATGAATAGTTAAGGAGCAAAAATTACAATCACCAAAACAGCCTCTATGAGTAATTATCGAATTAACAACAGTTTTGAACGCAGGAATTTCTTCCTTATATTTTGGATGCGGCTTATATTGATAAGGTAGTTCATAAATATTGTCCAATTCCGAGGATTTTAGTGGTAATATTGGAAGATTTTGTAGTAAAAATAAGTTATCTTGGAGCTGGACAAGAGGTTTGGCAGTATATGGATTGGAATTCTTATGAATTAGCAAAAATGCATCAATTAACTTGTCATTCTCACTTTTTAGGTCTGAATAAGATGGAAGATATAGAGCATTTTTAGGTGGAGATTTAATTTTTACGCAAGTACCCCTAATATTTTGGAGTTCGTTTATTGATTTACCATTTTTTAAATCTTTAGCGACCTGAATAATGGGTTTTTCACCCATTCCATAAACAAGTAAATTAGCTTTTGAATCAAATAAAATGGAACGCCGTAATTTGTTGTCCCAATAATCATAATGGACGAATCTTCTTAAACTGGCTTCTATACCACCAATAATTATGGGAATTTTTTTGAAAAACTTCTTGACTTTATTAGTATAATGAATTATCGCGCGATCAGGTCTCAGCCCAACTTTTCCACCCGGAGAATAGACATCTCTATCCCGTTTCTTTTTCAAAGGAGTATAATTACTTAACATTGAATCTAAATTTCCAGCAGTAATCCCAAAAAATAATCTTGGAGTTCCTAAACAAGTATAATCTTCTTGATCTTGTGGCTGGGAAATTATACCTACTTTAAGCCCGATGTTTTCTAGGACTCTGCCAATAACAGCAGCGCCAAATGCGGGGTGGTCTACATACGCGTCGCCAGTAATAAGAATGACATCCAAATAGTCCCAGCCCTTCATTTTTGCCTCTCTTAAGTCCATAGGCAAAAATAAAAATTTCTCTGATACCAAATACTTCACTTTTTAGTTTCTAAATTGTTTATCATTTCTAAATTACTAAAATTTAACAGAATTTTTATGTATCGATTTTTCATCGGATGAGTGTAAGTGTAAATAATTTTTAATATTAATAGTATAAAATGAAATAAAATTTATAATAAATGCATTTTTTGATTAATTCAATAATTATAATAAAAAATTTTACAAAGTTAACAAGGATATTGAATTAATAGATTCAATTATTAAAAAAATTTACTACTTGTTGTGTTTGATAAATGAATTTTAAAAGTAGAATAGAAGCTTTAGCATTTATACCATATAAAAAAGATAAAGTAAAAATATTTTCTATAATAAATAGAGAAAATATAAGGCGAGATATTGTAATTAGAGTAGAATTAATGGAAAAGAAAAAAGGTCAATTTAGACCTTATAAAATATGGTATAAATATCAAGGACTTCAAGATTTTATTGAATATAAAGAATTTTTTAAGATGTTGAAATGTGTAAAAAAGGTCTTGATTCCGAAAATATTTGAAAATGAGCTAAAGAATATAATGAAAATGTTAAATGATTTTCAAATTAAATATGAAATTGTAGAAATATGTAGATTCTGTTTTAATAATGATAAATTAAATGTAATTAATTATAAAAATGCATATTTATATTATAACGAATTTATTTGTAAGAAATGTGCATTAAAAGAAATAAAAAATGAATTAAAATACATTAATTTTAGTTTTTCGGACCAATTTTTGAATAATATTAATAAAATATTAGATAAATTTAGAAATGTGAATAGAATTTTAAATATCATAAAACCAGGATTTATTGCTGCCAAGGATAAAGAATTTACTTTATATGATATAATTGAGCCTCATAAGAATAGAACAAATATATTTGCATATAAAATAGATGATTTAAAGATTCCAACTAAATTGAAACAAATATTAAAAAAAGAAAATATTGAATTTTTACCAGTCCAAAATCTGGCGATAACAAATGGATTATTAGAAGGACAGAATCTATTAATTGTTGCGCCAACATCTGCAGGGAAAACTCTGTGCGGCGAATTAGCGGGAGTTTCTAGGGCGTTAAATGGTGGAAGAATGTTGTATTTGGCACCATTGGTCGCGCTCACTAACTCAACATTTGAGAAATTTAAAAAAAGATATGGAAAAATTCTAAATGTTGCAATAAGAGTAGGTATGTCTAGAATTAATGTTAAAGGAGAGGACCTTGTAATTATAGATAGTAGGTTAGACGATGCAGATATAATTTGTGCGTCTTATGAAGCATTTGATTATTTAATTAGAAAGGGAGAATTTACAAAAATTGATAATATACAGACGATAATTATCGACGAAATCCAAACTTTAGGAGATAAAGACAGAGGAGTAGAACTTGATGGACTTATTTCAAGATTAAGAGTTATTTATGCTGGAGCTCAAATTATTGGGTTATCCGCAACTATTGCAAATACTCAAGAAATTAGTAAAAAGCTTGGGTTAATTCCTGTAATTTATAACTCAAGACCGGTTCCAGTGGAGCGACACTTAGTTTTATGTAAATCAAATGTTGAAAAAGAATTAAATTTAACATTTCTTGTTAAGAAAGAAAAAGAACTTGGAGCATCAATTATATTTACAAATAGCAGACATGGTACTTATCAATTATCTAGAATGTTTATGAGACATAAACTAGAGATCCCGGCATATCACTCTGGGTTAAGTTATTATGAGCGAAAAAAAATTGAAGAGAAAATCGAAAATGGTGAAATACCAGGCGTTGTGGCGACTTATGCCCTTGGAGCAGGAATTGATTTGCCGGTTTCTCAAGTTATTTTTTATTCAATGAAAATGGGAAAAGATTATCTAAGTCAAAATATGTTTTTACAAATGGCAGGTAGAGCTGGACGTTATAAAAGACATAAATTAGGTAAAGTAGTCCTTTTGGTAGAATTAGGTTTAAAAACTTTTAACTCGGATAAGACAGAAGACCAAATTGCGCTCTCGCTCTTAGATGGTAAAGAAGAGATGATAACCATTGAAGCGGAACCTGAAGAAGTCGAAGCACAACTCCTTGCTAGTATTGCTTCAGGATTAGATTTCAATAAAATACAGATTTTTTATGATAAGATGATCAGTGCAGAAGAAGAATTCCATTATTTGTTGAAAGAACTAAACAAAAAAAATATGCTAAGTAAAAAAAATGGTAAATATATAATTACAAAACTTGGAAGAGCAACAGCCATAAGTTTTTTTACTCCAGACCAATCTTTAGAAATTATTCAACAACTAAAAAATGGCGACTCAATTTTAGATATCGCTTTAAGACTTGATT
>SUPR01000110.1 GCA_005191425.1 Candidatus Helarchaeota ASGARD archaeon Hel_GB_B | reverse complement strand
GTCCCATCTCCCGCCATGTAGACCTCGTTGATTGCCCTGAAAAATCTATTGCACTCGTCAACATAGTCCCCATAAACGCCGTCTATTTTACCCCCAAATGAGACGGCAGGGACGTCTAAAAGACTTTTGGGGACGGTCGGAATGCATGATATGGACGTAAATGGTACCTGTGCACCTCTTGCTGCATAAATTTGGTTAGTTTCAAAAAGAAAACATTGTGCTAATTGGACGAGTTCTTCATGTGATTTCCCTCTTAAATATGGGGCTAAAAAGACTGTAAAATTGTCATAACCCTGTCCACCTGAAAATTCGCCCTGGACAATACCAAGCCATTTTGCAGCGTGTAAAACTGCGACCATAGCATGTTTTGCGGGGGAACTTACAGCGGAATGACTCCAGCCCGTTGGTGGTAGTCCATGTTTAAGTATGACCCGGAGATCCCATTCCTGACAAAAAGGCCTTAAATCAAAATATCTGAGCATATGGATATGGATATCACCACGGAGATGTGCATTAGAATGTTGTTCTGGTAAAAGTCTGAGTAAAGCATATTCGGAAGCTATCCGGTCTGCAACCCATGAATGAATTGACTCGGGGTTATTATATTGGTTTGCATTTTCCTTAATACCATTTTTTAATAACTCTTCGTAGTCCATTAAAGGCATTCCTAACCTGGTATATCTTTTTCTTGCTTCTATAAGTCCTTGTTCTGCAAGGATAGAACAACAAAGCTCTCTAATTTCAGGACCAGACAACCATTTAATTTTTGAATTAATAATTCGTTTAATAACAGCATCAGTAATTATTTTTGCAGTTTTTTTGTCCAAATTAGCTTCTTTAATCAGACTATTTATAATTTTTTGGCCATTAAATTGTTCAATGTCACCATTAGTAGTACGAACAGAGGGAAGTATATCTTGAAAAAGGTCATTTTTTCTTACATCAATTGATTCAGTCATATTTTATTCACATTTTCTAATTTAACAATGTTTTTTTAAAAAAAACCTTAATAAAGTCCAATATAAATGAAATTAAAATTTTAAAGTTTATGTAATGAAATTAAAATTAAACTAAGTTTTATTTATATGAGTAGGAACATTTGCTTAAATTATTAAAATACACTTACTTAAATATGAGTAGCAAAAAGATTTAATTAACGATTTTTAGTGATTTCAGTCTGAAATAAAAATAAAATAAGAAGAAAGTTCTTTTGTACTCTAATTAAAAGTTAAAACATATAAAATAGAAAAATTAAAGAAAAATTATGAAATTGAATCAATTATTTTTTTTCTTTTATCAACTAAATCTTCAAAACTAAGGTTAAACTTTTCAAGAATGGGATTAATATGTTCAGTCCAGATAAAACTCTGGCGATTTTTAATCAGTGATAAAAATGTATTTAAATATGTAATACCGTCTGATTTTGACATCGCACCGGTACGAACGAGGTGAGAGTAGCTCTCAATATAGCCCATTTTACCAACTGTATAAAGGTCTAAAACCATATTCAAAAAGACCATACTACAATTTGTTTTAAATGGGTCGCTTTCTTTTATGTATTGTTTACTTTCGTTTCTTGCTGCATTTTCATCATAATCCCAATAGTGAAAGGGAAATAATACTTTAACAGTGCCCCATTTTGGACTATAGAAATCATCCTTAACTTTTGGGTCTAATACATCATTAAGAATTTCTGGAAACCAATTATGACTTAATTTTTCGTCAGGAATTTTCCCAATAAATCTGTTTGATTCGTCAGGAGATAGACCGAAAAAGATCAAATTTGAACCTAGTTCAATTGCTTTTTTAATAACTAATGACTCCAGTAAATCAGAACATAAATTACATGTATCATAAGTGCGTTGAATATCTATTATTATTTTGTCAGTGAGAATTATATCAAGATAAAATTTATACATATCAAAAGATGGCCGAATTTCATAAAATTCAACAGGTAAATTTAATTCTTTAACTATCTTCTTAAAATTGTTTATATTAGGTACCAGATTTTTTGATTCGGTCGGTATTCTAACAGTTATACAAATAATTTTATTTTGAATTCCTAATTCATCAAATTTTTGAATAATTCTTTTGACTAAGTATGTACTATCTTTACCTCCACTTAATCCGATAGCAATTGGAATACCTTTTTTTGAGGCATTTATCAATAGTTCATCTGTTAATTTAGACAATTCATTTTTTTCTGATTCTGTTAAGGTTTGTCCCCAGATATCTTCACCACGACAAGTAGAGCATAGCCCATCTTTAAATGGACCATAATATTTCTCAGGTTTTAAACAATTTTTACAGAGCTCTTTTCTTTTAATTTTCAGAAAGCTTTGGTCTATCATTATAATTCACTCATTTATTAAAAAGAATAAAAAAGATTTAAAATATAGAATTTAATGGTTTTAATTGAAATTTTCATAAATTAATAATTTTTTTGATCATATAAAAGTTATCTTTAAGATTAAATTAAGAAATTTAAAATTGAATTAAATTATGAACAATTTTTTTTAAATATTAATTATAAGTTATAAAAATAATTAATCGGTCAATAATTACAAATTTGTAATGAACTATTAATTTAAACGCAAAGATACAGGTTAAACAAATATAATATCAAAAATTATCAGAAAATTAATAATGAAGCATAATAGAAAAGTTTGGTCTGTTCAATTATTGGACTAAAACAACTTGATTAATACCAGTCTAAATTTTAATTAAAATTTATTGAGTTTCATAACAGATAAACGCATCAAGCTTCAGAAAATTAATTAAGTAGATAAATAATAAAATGAATATAAAAAATGAATAAAAAGAAATAATTTAAAATAGAAATATTAACAAAATATTTTCATGCTGAAATCAGATGTCAGAAAGTAATATGGAAAAAACTAGTAAAGAAGAACTGTTGCAAGAATATAATTCAATATATGCAAAACTTCCAGATGTTTTTATTGGCGAAAAACATATTAAATATCCAAGAAAAAGAGATTTAGCATATTTTATGCTATTTATGGACAATGATGGGGACCCTTCTGTATTAGAATTATGGACAAAAGAAACGCGAACAAAAGTTCAGTGGTCAGTTGATAGTAAGTTCGAATTAGACGGGCAAGGCAATAGTTATCATCCACAATTAACATTATTTTTAAAGTTTATACCAAATTATAATTTGATTAAGAATAGAAAATATTTTATAGATATTTTAAGATATTATCGGCAATTTTTTTATGGATTTATTCAACATCTTTATAAATTAGAGATGCGGCAGGTCAAGCTTACTGCTCAAGAATATGATAAACTGCTTTCAATGCCAATTTATTATCAGCCATATAAAAAGAAGAAACATTCTAAAACTTATGAAAAACGCAAGGTACCGCAAATAACTCCTTTTACAGATGACGATATAATTATTTTTAAAATTTTAAGTGAAACAAGGAAAGTATATAATTCAGCTCAAATAGCAGAGTTGTTATCTGAATATAAAGGTAAAAAAATAAAGACTTTTGAAGCAGCAATGAAAATGAAGAGCCTTTTTCAGAAAGGACTGACATGGAGAGCTAGATTTGACCCGAATTTATTTAAATTAAAAACAATTTTTTTAAAATTGAGAAAATCAGTTAATTTTTTTACTAAATGGCATCATAATATTTTTTCATCTTCAAAATGGACCCATATTTATTTGAAAATCCCCACTTATTTTAATGAACCGACCTTATTGAATAAAGAATATTTGGAATATGAACCCATTGATGGAGATATGAGTTTTACATTCCGCAGTTATACGAAACCCGGTTGGGAAATCGATGAAAAACGATTAAAAGATGCGATTAATTCTATAGAATACCATCCAAACTCTGATACCATTACCACTAGTTATACACCACCAATTCCCGACCTTACATTTGAACATTTTTTAATAGGTTTTTATATGGAATATATGCCTAATGCAAGTTATCGAGAATTGTCAAATTTAACAGGAATTTATCCTAATAAAGTTAAAAAATTCGTTAATTTTTTACAAGAAAAATTATTACACTCTAAAAAACCATTTTTAAGGAGATTAGATATACCAAACTATTTACAAATTAAAGTTGAATCTAATGAAGTTGGTATCTATAATTTAATGAAAGATATTGGGGAACTATTTCCGATGTGGGTATTAAGTAGGATTTATGATGTTAATTACAACCAATTTAATCTATCGATATATCTACCAATTAACTCAGTCAGTAGAGTTATTTATTACCTAAAAGATTTTTTATACGGATTAGGTATTAAAAATGAAATTGAAGTTATTAAATGGTATACACCAAGTGTTTTTGTAGATATTAGAGAATATTTTGATGAAGAAAATCATGATTGGATTTTTGAGCCTAAAAAACAAATTAAAATAATCAGAAAACTTGATTATTCAGAATAATAATAAGTAAAATAATAATTTTGTACATAATATAGATTTAAGTTAATATGATTTAAAAAAAGAAGTAATAGAAAAACAATGACTGAAAATATAATAAATTTTTTTGATGCTATTAAACAAGACCTAGTAAGTATTAACTATAGAATAAATTGGAGTAAATTCTATACATCATTTCTTGTAAAGAGTCGGTTTTTATTAGAATCCAATTATATTACAGAAAATTATATTGTAATGGATGCTGATAACGAGTTATTTGTTTATAGTGTGTTTCACATACCTCAAGATTATATAGATTTATTCATGGAAAAAACGCAAAGGATATCTCTTGAGCGATTTAAAATTTATGAGCCTGATGATTCTCCAGATATTTCATTTGAATATTTATTTGATCAAAAAGAGCCAGACCAAAAATTGATTGAAAATATCTGGGTGCATAAATATTTATTTCAAGAAGGAATTCCTAATATTAAATTCGATCTGAATAATTATTCAGAATTGGAAAAAGATAAGTTAGATTTAACTGATGCTTTAAATATATATAATACAATCAACAAAAACGATATAATAATTTATTTGAATAATTATCATGAAAGTTATAAAGATTTTATTGATAAAAAATTGATTAAATTGATCATAGACTATCCAAATTTTGATCATATTTTTTTAGAAATTTCTGATGAATCTATTAATTATTTAAATATGGCAGCAAATCTCCCAATACCATTTATTAGAATTTATTTTGCTTATGAAATTAATAAATTATTCTTGGAAGTCAGGACTACTGGACGATTTTATACATTATTAGACTTAATTGAGGACTTTTACAATTTGAAATTTTATATAAATTTAAAGCGACAAATATTTTCGAATCCAAATAATATAATAAATTCTCAAACTAAAGAACAAAATAAATTCTTTTTAAAGAAAAAAAGCATTTTCTAATTAAAAATTGATTTTTGTAATTTTAAAAAGGTAATATGGCGTTTTTCTTATTAATTCCATATCTTTATAATCTTTATAAATTTCAAATGTAAATAATTCTCTTAAAAACTCAATACATTTTGCTTTACTCCAACCTACTTTTTTTAAGAATTGATAATAATAATTAAGAGATTCATTAAAATACCTGGTATTGCTTTTTAACCCTTCTTTTATCATTTTTAAAAATTTTTCAGATAATTTATAAGATTCTATTTTTTCGAAAATGTGTTTTTCACAACTTACTTTATCAGTATCCAAATATTTATAGATTTTACCAAAATTATAATCAACTCCAAGCAACTTCAAGCCTTTTACAAAATCGCCATAAAATTCATTTAATTTTTTAATATTAATATTAGAATAAAGATTAAGCATATCAACTTCTAACAATATCAATTCTCCAGAATCTGTAAGTTGATCGATTAAGGTATCAAAAAATTTCTTGGGTTTCTCTACAAATGGAAACACTTGAAACCCAATAATTAAATCAAATGGTTTATCATTGACTGGATATATCGCATCATGGCATTTTATTTTAAAATTATCTTTTTCTTTAAACGTTGCTTTTAGCATTTTAATGACGTCATTATCTTTATCAATACATAATATTTCAGAATTTCGGAATCTTTTTTTGAGATATTTTGTTAATCTACCTAAGCCGCAACCTACTTCTAATATTCTATCAGGTTCTTGATCAATATGGTGATTTAAAAATTTTAGTAGCTCTTTTTCGCTCAAAAAAGAATTCCTTAATATTTTACCGATTTCATTATAATTCCACTTTATTTTAAATCCAACCGCCTCCTATTTTTTTATAATAACGAAATCAAAAATGAAATTAATTACTATGAATTACGTTATAATCATTAACTCTGGATATATCAAGGTATTACGTAAAATTTTTTTCGACAACAATGTGTTCATAGCTTATTTTACAGCCAAATTTCTCCATCAATCGTGTAACCCCATAGTTTGAAACGTCGCTTTGACCTCCCAATAAAGTTTTAACATGATATTTCTTACACATATTTCCAAACATATATAAATGGTTTAAAGTATATCCTTTTCCAGTATTTTCTCTGGTCCAGCCAGCACTTGCAATCCTTAATTCATCAGTTCGTCCGTTATTTGTAAGATGCTCAGGGTTGGTATTGGGTAGAAATATAATTGACCCTTGAATTTCGTCATTATCATTATATGCAGTTTGTATACATTCAGGATATGCATAATTATCAATCAAATAAAAGACTGCATCCCAAACCTCATTAGGGATTATTAAATCTTCGGACACATCACCAATTATTATTTTAGCAGCTTTATGAAGCTCGGATTTTAAAAAATCCCTATCAATACCTTCCATTGATTCAATATGCCTTAGCCCGTGGATTTTTTTGACATTCCTTTTTGGAAGAATTGGGATCTCATAAATCCTATAAATATGCCTATCTTGATAACCATTTTCTCTGAAGAAATTTAAATATTCAATTTGTTTAGTCGAATCAAAACCATAAAGATAAATTCCAGCAGGCGTATTAACTGGGCCAATGATCTTAGATACATTCCATTTTTTCGCATATTTTTCAATTATTTCCAGTAATCCATTCATCGTATTTTTATCATTTTTATTCTTTAGTCCAAAAAAGCCAAATTCTAGTTGCTGTTTTTTATCATTATAAAAGCAACATACATGACCCATTATTGTCGAGTCTTTTTTCAGTAAAACAAGAACAGATTCAGGAGAGTATGATACCCATGGAACTTTTAATGCAAGTTTAAATAATGGAACATGTAAATCGTAAATTATTTTATCATAATTATCAATATAATTATGTATAACTTCAATCTCATAACCTAAACTTTCTAAGTCCATTTTTAATTCCTCACTTGGTGTTATAAATTTTTAAATACTAAACTTTTTGTGTTTAATTTTATAAATTCAGTAAATTTTCCAGTATTTTTAAAAGCCTGGAGATATTCGGCTTGTTCGATAGTATCAAATCCATATTCAGAGCCCAAATTTTTATAGGGACAATATGGGCCAATAATAAACCTGGAATTAATAGACCTTGAATAATTAATTATTTTATTGATCAAAATGTCCATTAATTTCCGAATTTGACCATATACATCAAATTGATGAAAATAAGTAATACCTTCAATTTTATCGGTTGCACAAATTACATTCCCAAATGGAATACCATCATTCTCTAAGATAAAGCCTCTAATTTTAAACCGGATATGAGAGTCATTTTGAAAATTTGTTTTGACAATATTAGAATTTAAAGGAATAATAAATTGTTCTATTTTTGGAAAATCATTAATTTCTCTTATATTTATCTTTCGAATATACTTATTACCTAAAATTTGTCTAATTTGCATCATTTTAATTTCATCAATTCCAAACTAATTTTCTACATAATTTTTGAATTAAGAACTTCTCTAAAAATCTTAAAAATCGTGGCTGTTTTACCTGTTAATTGTAGGTTATATTCTTTACTAATTTCTAATGGATAAGATTTTGCTTTAACAAAAACAATCCTATCTTCATTTAATCCATCAGTATTTTTCCGAATAGCGGGAAAATATCCCGCTGGGACAAAACCTAATGCCAGACATGATTTCTGCTCATTTGGGTCATATGCAGAAACCCAGATTTCTATATAATCCAATTGATCATTGAAAATTTTTTCCAGCATATATAACATACTATTAAATGCTTTAATATCAGTGAATTTATAAGTAAATTCCTCTGCTGATTTAACCTCACTATTTATCTTAAATTCCATTTGATTATCTTCGTCTACTTTTAAATTAACCTTTAAATAATTATATTTCATTTTTTCTACAGAAACAGATACGTTATTACTAAAATCTAAGTCATATTCGTCCCATATTTCGACCATTGGCTCATTGAGAGGTTTATATAAACAACTACTCACAAAATTATAAAATGGTAATACTTCATGTACAATTTTAACATCAGTCCGTCTATTTTCTAAAATCCCCCGATTAGGATTATACCATGCCATAATTAAATCGGATTCTTTACGCCCAAAAAATGTGTCTTTATATGGCAGAAATGCAACTGGAAAAAAATTGATCTCCATTGAAATCTTCTGCGATTTATTGTGGGATGTCCTCGCTTCACACCAGCACATTTCAATATTGTTATTAGGGTCTTCAAGATATAGCTTGCAATTTTCATGAATCATTATTTTTCCAATACCTTTACCCTGATATTTTCTATCTACGATATAACCATGCAACATCGCAATATTAGTGTCCGGGTCTAATTCAAGAACTTGTGTTGCTGCAATATTACCAAATTGGTCTTCAAATACCTTCCAGATAACATTTGGGTTGTTAATAATTGTTTTAATATTCTCTTCATCGGTCCAAGATCGGTATGGATAATTATTTTTATAAATCTGGTTGTATAAATCTACAATTTTTGGTGCATCTTGTTCTGTTGCTATTCTATTTTTTAGTTGAAGCTCTTCATTCTTCTCGTTTATATCGATACCGTCATATCTATTTCGATATTTACTATCGTCCATACAATCACTAGATATTTTAGTTTGCTAATATTTTAAATTAGGTATATATTTATAATTAAGGGGGATAAAATTTATATAATAGTTAAAAACCCCAATCTAATCTTAATTCTCTTAATATTTTGAATTTCTAAAAATAAATTTTTATTCACTCGTTGCAAAAATTTTGCTAATTTTTAATATAGAACCACTTTTATAATATTAACTAAAAATTAGAAATGTTTGGTTAAATTATAAATAAGTTTATGAGAGATACTACTTTGATTTTAAAATTTATGATGAAAATAAAGTCATATAATTCATAAAATTGATTTTAAAATTAATGTATTCAGTAATATTTTTTTACTTTTTTTTGTAATCTATTTTATTACTACACGATATTTATTTAATTAAAATTTTAACTTTTTATCTTTAGTCTTATTATATTTTTTATTTATTTCTGCTGGTCCACTATTTATTTCGTTTAAATATTTTAAGCGTGTTTCTAATTTATCCGTGGGTTAATTGCAAATAATATAATTTAAATTGATTTTAGATTAATAAAATAAAATGTTATATATATAATACCCAATTTCAAATTTTTTGGTGCTGATTAAAAGAGATATGAAAAATCTTTTCGTTCCAAGGGCGTTGCTAGAATATTATGCTACAATAAATGATAAATGGAATAATTTCGACCTCCCAAAATGTCCGCTTTGCAAAAATAAAATGGAATATGTACGGCATGAGTTTAAGAAAGTAGGAAATGAGATTGGTGTTATTAGAATGTTTAGATGTACTTCTTGTACTAATAATGAGATAATTCTATGGCGTAAATGATTGTGATTTAATATTTTCCATGGCATTTTTTATATTTTAAGCCAGAACCACATGGGCATGGATCATTTCTATTAATTTTTTTAATAAATGATTTATAAGGTAATTTTTTCTCCATTTGAATTTTAATTTGCATCTTGGTAAACCACTTAT
>SUPR01000109.1 GCA_005191425.1 Candidatus Helarchaeota ASGARD archaeon Hel_GB_B | reverse complement strand
AATACATGCCCAAAATGTGGTGCTGGAGACGAATATATAGAATGGTGGAGCAGAGTGACCGGTTATTATTCCCGCGTAAAAAGGTTTAACAATGGAAAAATCCAGGAATGGAGAGACAGAAAACGTTATTCTATAAAATAATTCGGAAAATTCTATAATTAAAAATTCAAATTCTTAATTATTTTTTAAACTATAATAATCTTCTTATTTTTTATTAAATGTGTATTTTAGATTAAGCTGATAAATTTTTGTTAATATATTATTTAAATTTTTCCGGGTCTATGCTATAATTACCGGGCATTTTAATTGATTTTCAAGATATAATTGTGTTGCATTTTTTGTCTTAAGCCCATATCTATTCCTCATCACCTTTTTTATTTTTCTCATCGAATATTCCGGACTTGACCTGATTTTTCTATACATTATTTCTTTATTTTTTTCCGGAATTATGTGTCTGAAATTGAGTATTTCTTTTACATTTTTTTTCAATGTCTTAACTGCTGCCTTCAATTCCTCTTCAGCGTCAGCCCATAACTTAATTCCTAATATTATATCTTCCTTTAATTTTTCCGCCGGTCTGTGATATATATCTGAGATTCTCAGTGATAGAGCTCTATACTTTTTTAAGATACTAAATTGGCTTAATAGTTTCTCTAAACACTCTTTTTCCTGTTTAGACAAGTTCTCTGCTCTCTTTAAAACTAGAAATCTCGCATTTTTAAGTTCTTTTTTTCGACCTCTAATTGGCGTCTAAATATCCTCATCACTTTTGATAGAGACGCCCTGAGCTTAATTTTATAATATTTTAAATTTTTTTCAGTTAGGCCATTAGGGGGAAGTCTGTTTATCAATTCGTGATATAATAAAATAGAATATTCAGTATTTAAATCTGATAATTTATTCAATATATTATTAAGTCTGGGTTTAAATTCAATTAACTCTTCTTTTTTATATAATTTAACAAGTATTTGATAATAATATTTAAATTCCTTAATAAATTTATTTGTAGAATTAAAATTATTAATATTACCTGCCCAGTTATCTTTTTTAATGAGTTGATATAATTTAATAGTATCTCGAATTGGTGTTGAATATATTTTATTGGTTAATTTTTGTAGGCATTTTAGTATTGCTCGGTTTACCAGCTGTACCGTGTGAAACCCATCTTTAATTATCATAGTATCCGGAAAGACGCGCTTAATAGCAATATCCCAGGCTGGCTTATAATCTACAACAATGGATTTTGGTGGTTTACTCAACTTTTCTTTAAAAAGGGTAAGGAACTTTTCTATTTCTTGTTGGTCTTCACCTCTTCCCAAATAGCACATAAGCTCCCGTCCCGTAATTCTGTCAGATATAACCAGGGCACATCCATTTTTTTTTCTCTATATTTATCATTTAAATCGGTATCTGAAAGAAATTTTAATTTCGGAAATGTCCCATCAGCTCCGAAATAGCCACTTGAAACCTCAGAATTTTTATGAAACTCCATATTATTCTTCTGACAATAATCAATGCCATAGATATTTACCCACTTTAAGACCGAGCTCCTTTTTAGTTTGACTGAATATAATGACTCCATTAGTCGTACTATTTTTTCAGCGGAATTTTCAAAATTATAGTATAATAGCAGTATTGTTTCAAGTACATCTCTGGTAATCGATAGTCCATTGATAATCTCGTCTCTTTCTACGGGAAAAATTGAAAGACAGGACTTGCACTTGAGGTGAATACTTTCGAATTCCACGAATTTTCTACGAGTTTTGGTGCCCAGGTCTTTAATAATTCTGGGATATGAGTTAACTCGAATAATATTGGTGGAGTTACACTTCGGACACGAAATATTAGTTAGGTCTGGGGCTGGTAGCCTGGCAATAATATAGGGTTTATCGTCAATAGGGTCCATAAGAATTTGGGTGTTAAATAATTAATATAAAAGTGAGTATTCTCTCCGTAATACACTACAAAGACAGAAGAAAAAAAAGCAAAATCTAATGTAAGAATCCGACTAAATTAAAAATATAATAAAAAAATAAAGTTAGAATAGTAAAAAATTTGAAAAAGATTTAGAAACATTGAAATAGTGAAAATTATATATTCAA
This sequence comes from Candidatus Helarchaeota ASGARD archaeon Hel_GB_B, assembly GCA_005191425.1. Taxonomy (GTDB): domain Archaea; phylum Asgardarchaeota; class Lokiarchaeia; order Helarchaeales; family HEL-GB-B; genus HEL-GB-B. Next base: position 7,845 of record SUPR01000109.1, on the reverse strand, counting down.
CAAAAAATAATCAGCTTAATCTCTGAAAAATTTAATAAAAATAATTTCTCAATTATAAATAAATTTATTTAATGTGAAATAAAATGATAAAAGGATTAATTGATGCTCATGTACACACAAAAATGTGTCACCATGCCATTGGAGAAACTTACGAATATGTTGAATCAGCTATTTCAAAAAATTTGGACGAAATTGGTTTTAGTGACCATTTTCCTATGTTCTATATACCTAAAAATATTGACACCTCAAGTTATTGTATGTCAATGGATGAAGTATCAAAATATCTTGATAATTTAAAAGAATTACAAGAGAAATACACTGATATTAAGATTAAAATTGCCACCGAAGCTGATTATATTATAAATAAAGACCAAATTATAAAAAAGGCTTTAGATAAATTTAAATTTGATTATATAATCGGGTCTGTCCATGTTATTAATGATTGGTGTATTGATGACCCTAAAAATCTTCCGAAATTTGATAAAATTGACATTTTAGATATTAATAAAGATTATTATTTCGCTTTAAAAAAAGCGGTCGAATCTCATATTTTTAATATAATTGGTCATTTTGATTTAGTTAAAAAGTTTGGGTTTCGTCCGAAAGATGATATTTCATTTTTAATCGATCCAGTTATTGAATTATTGAAAAAAAATCATGTTTGTATTGAATTAAATACTGCCGGTGATCGTAAACCGGTGAATGAATTTTATCCATCCCAAAATATTCTTGAAAAATGTTATGAAAATGATATTCAAATAACTTTAGGTTCAGATGCCCATAAACCTGATGAAATAGCTTGGAAATTTGAAGACGCATTAAAATTACTCCGAAATATTGGATACACTCAAATTGTGAAATTTGAAAATAAAAAACTTTTATATATTGATATTTGAGTTAATTTTGAAATTTAAATGAAAATATTTTTTTAAAAAACCTTCAATTTTTCATTTTCTTCTGAATTAAATTATATATTCTTAAAATCTTCAATCTTCCCAACTCTTAACTATAAATAACTTTTATAAAGATAGTTTGATACTGATTTTTTAATGAGTGAAAATATTAGATTACGGTTATTTAATGATAATGACCTTAATGGAGTAGTAAAAGTCAATAGAGCAGCACTCCCCGAGAACTATGCGTCATATTTTTTCTTAGAAGTTTATTATAAATTTCCACAAGGTTTCTGGGTGGCTGAAAATACTAGAAATGGTTCAATTATTGGCTATTGCATGTGGAGAGTCGAAAAAACATTTTCTAACTTTGCTATTTCACTAAGAAGAATCAAAATTGCTCATTTAATTTCTATTGCAGTCCTTGAAGACTTTAGAAGACAAAAAATCGGTGAACGCCTACTAAAATTTGGAATGGACTCAATGGCTCGTTTCTATCAAGTGCAAGAATATTATCTTGAAGTACGAATTTCTAATACCAGCGCCATAAAATTATATGAGAAATATAATTTTAAAAAAATTAAGATATTAAAAGGTTATTATAAAGATGGAGAGGACGCATATTTAATGGCTTATAAATTAACTAATTAAGAGGTCTAAAAATTCCTTATTTTATTTTTAAAAATAGAAAAATATTTTATATAGATTATGGGAAACATTCCAAAAATCCCGATAAAACATTGTTATTTATTCATGGAGCAGGAGAAAATTTGAATCTATGGCGATATCAAATACAATGTTTTTTTAAAGAATATAGAATAATTGCGATAGATTTGCCAGGACACGGAAGATCCCAAGTTATTGAAAAACTTTCACTTAGTCTTTACCTTGAAATTGTTAATAAATTAATTATTCACTTAAATCTTAATTGGACGGTATTAGTTGGACATTCTATGGGTGGCGCAATAGCCCAATTATATGCAATTACATATAAGTGTCTAAAAGGTCTAATTTTAATAAGTACTGCCCCTACATTTAAACATATAATATTACGAATTGAGGATATTAACCATAATTTCTTAAAAGCTTTAAAATTTTTCAAAACAACTGATAAAATAGTGATAAATCTTGAAGAACTGAGTGAATTGGCTTTAACAGAAATTATAAAAACTCCTATCGATGTTACTCTAAAAGATTTTCTATTGATAAATCAATTTGATGTAAGAAATAAACTTGATAAAATAGTTATTCCTACTTTAATCATTTGTGGTAAAGATGACATCCTTACTCCGATTGAAAATTCAAAATATTTACATAAACATATTAAAAATAGTAAATTTTATGTTATCCCAAATTCTGGTCATCTTGTATATATTGAAAAATATATTTTAATAAACAAAATTATTAGAAATTTTATTCAAAATCTTTAATTTACTCTATTCATTCTCACCTAAAATATTTATGGAGGCGAATTAATCTGCCATATTTAGAAATCAATGGAGTTAATATTTTCTATCAAGATTCTGACCCAAATTCTACTTCAGATCAAAAAACCATAATTTTTATCCATGGAGCTGGTGAAAATTCTAATTTATGGAAGTTTCAGTTTTCAGAATTAAGTAAATATTTTAGAATTATATCTATTGATTTACCAGGTCATGCTAATTCCTCTGCTGAACTAGAACTTTCTATGGATTTATATCTTAAATGTATTGACAAATTAATCCTCCATCTTGACAGAAATAAAATTACATTGGCGGGCCATTCAATGGGTGGTGCTATCTGTATGTCTTATTTCTTAAAGTATGATAATGTAGATAGTTTGATCCTAATTGGAACTGGGGCTAAATTAAAAGTTAGTTCACTTATTTTTGAATCTTTACAAAGTGATTTTAATAGCGCAATAAACCAAATTAGTTCTATAGCAATGTATTCTAAATCAAAACCGTTAATTGAATTTGTTAAAGCAGAATCTTTACGAACAACATCAAAAACTTACATTGCCGATTTTAATATTTGCAACAAATTTGATATAATGGATCAAGTGAAAAAAATTACCGTTCCAACTTTGATTATTTGTGGGGAAAAAGATTTATTAACTCCTCAAAAATATTCAATTTACTTAAACGAAAAAATTAAAAAAAGTATTTTACAAATTATCCCAAATGCTGGTCATGATGTCCATATTGAAAAATCAAGTGTTATAAATCAAATCATTAAAAATTTTGTTGAATCAATTTAAAATACGATTGCTGTGAACTAAAATGCCTACTTATTATGGTGATATCCCTGATAGTCTTAGAACAAAAAGATTTCTTCCTTTAAGCTTTAATATGTGGCCTATTATCCGAGATTTTGGCTGGAATTATTCTAAAAATGCTATGGAATTAGTATTTGATAAATATTATTATCTTGCTCGTGAACGACTTGATGAAGCAATTTATACTGCTAAAGAGATTATTAATGGAAAAATAAATGACCCAGAAAAAGTTTTTACCTTCTTCTTTTTCCCAGTTGTTTTTGGAATACGTTCTGATCTTCAAATTGGTACTACTAAATTATTATATGGTGATTCCACTGATTCTACTTTTATTCTAATTAATGATTTCACAGGTGAAATTGGTACTTTTTTTAACTGTCATATGGAGAGCGGTATTCCTGTTGATTGGTTCATGATTCAAAAGGACGATGAAATTCTCAACCGTAGACATATAAAATTTGGCTATAAACTAAAGGATATCCCAAATAAATATAAAACTTTACGTAAAAGTGGTCAAAAAATTATTGATGTATTAAAAGATATCCGAAATGAACGTACTCCTCAATGGGCTAATTCTACTTATCATGTTGTCCTTGTTTGGATGAGTGCTGCATGTAATTTAGGTATTGAAATTTCCAATTATGAATCCATTGCCAATATCTATGATGGGATAACCGCACCTCGTATATGGGGACTTCCTGATGCATATTTTGAATATGTACCTTATCCACCTTTTATTCAAACTTTATTAATTTCTCCTCGATTTAATTTTACAGTAATTCTTGCTGGCCTTTCAGCTGGCCATAACCTGTATATTCAAGGGCTGGGTGATTTCTGGATAAACTGGCTAAAAAGTGACCTTCCAGAAATTTATGAAAGTGCATTAATTAATAAACTCGAAAAAAATGGACTTGTTACACCTTACCAAACACTTAATTGTCAAATTGCTGATTTAAATTCAAAAGAAATATGGAAAACTAGTAAATTTGAACCATCATACCCTGAAGGCGAACGTATCTTCTCTCAATCTCTTGGTATGAGTACTGACGAAGTATTACATGGCGTATATTTGGATATCAACAAAGATACTCCCCCAGATTACAAAATTACTAAAGATGATATCCTATCTCTTGGAATTGGAAGATCAACTAAATTCATTAAATAATTATTGCATCCTACAACAATTTACATGATACTTTTTTTAATATTTTATGAATAATATTATATATTTTAACTTATAATTCAATTATATGATTATTTTTACCTTAATATTTAATTACATAATTATTCTCATTATTATTTCCTATGATTACCTTAATATTCTCTATATTTTATTCTTAAGTTCCACTTTTTAGTTAAATCTTTTACTTTAATTTAATTAATTTTCATTTGTAAAAAATTTCTTAAACTGTATGATCTTTTTTATTATAACCAACTTTTTAATTAAAAATTTAAATTTAAAGGGTCTGAATGAAAAATGGCTGGTTTAGAACCGTTTTGGTGGTGGACCGACGAGCAAAAAGCTCTTGCTAAAGATGTCGGTCAATTTTGTGATGATCATATTGAAAAAGCTGAAAGAGCATATTGGGAGCACCGATTTCCATGGGAAGTTATGGATCTAGTTGCTAAAAAAGGATATATGGGTGCAGGTGTACCCAAAGAATACGGCGGACTTGACTTGGGAGCAACTGGATGCTGTATTGTTGCTGAAGCTTTAGGTCGTCTTTATGCTGTTGGACATCTATTCGTTGTCTCTATGTTAGGTGGACTACACCAATTAATTAAATTCGGAACTGAAGAACTAAAACAAAAATACCTTACTCAGATTGCTGAAGGTAAAGTTTTAGGTGCTGTAGGGATCACTGAAGTTTTTGCTGGCTCTGATGCAGCAAACGCTTATACAACCGCAGTAAAAGAAGGCGATGAATGGGTTATTAATGGTAAAAAAAGATTTGCTACTGGTGCAGGAGCTGCAGGTAGATATTTAGTCTATTGTAAAACAAGCGATGACCCAACTGACCGACGCCAATATAAACATTTAACTGCATTTGTAATAGATCGCGGGACTAAAGGATTTACACTTGAAAAAATTAATACATTGATAGGCTTCGATAATGTACCTAACGGATATTTGAACTTCGAGGATGTACGAATACCTGATTCACAAAGATGCGGTGATATTGGCCAAGGTTGGCAAGTTATGATGGCTGGCTTAAACTTTGAACGTTTGATCGGCGCTGCTGTAGTTGGCGGTGGATTTGGTGACATAATTAAATTATTAGGCAATTATATGGAAAGAAGAGTTCAATTCGGTATTCAAGTAAATCGATTGACCAACTTACAATTCGACCTTGCTGATATTATAACCAAATTTAAAATCGCAAGATTAGTGAATTATCACACTGCATATTTGTTAGACCACGGAAAAGAACTAAAAATGAGGGAAATGGCATTGGGCGTATGGTCAAGTATTGCAAAATTATATAGCACAATTTCAGCACGTGAAATTGGATCAGTAGCAGTCCAAATAAGCGGTGGTGATGGATTGACTCGATTTTATCCAATAGAACGAATGGTTCGAGAAGCAAAAATAGGTGAAATCGTAGCAGGGACTACAGAAATTCAAAAAGTAATTATTTATAGAGGGTCTCTTTTAGAAAAAGGATTTTTGGAATTAGACCATCATTTTGTTTTACATGAAGAATTGGGCGTTCCTATAATTACAAATAAACCATCTCATTGGCTAAAAACAGAACCAACAGAGGAAAACTTATTAAAAATACTGGCAGAAGATTATAGATTAAATCCTGGACTACATATGAAAATTGATGACATTCGCAAACTAACGAAATGGAAACGCAGCGTAATTAATGAACTCATTGAAAAATTAGAAAAACAAGGCCTTGTAGTAACTTTTAAACATAAGGACAAAATAATCTTAGTCAAAGCAAATTATGCTGGACTTAGAAAAGCTAATCCACAAGAATATTATCAATGGTACCCTGATTGGGTAAAAGCAGATGAACGATTAATGGAAATGACAAAATAAAAAACCAATATATTTATTTTTTTTTAATTTTTTCAGTTTATTTAATTTATATAATTCTAAATAAATAATTAAAATTTTTAATTTAGTAGCCTTATATCTGGATTATCTCATTTTCTATATTTTATTTATTAAATTGAATACCTACTTATTAAAAATAATAAAAGCATATTACAAAAAAATTTAAAAATTAAAAGTTAAGTAGATCTTCCTTAACTAAGTTCTGTTTCTTTATGTTAATAATTGGGATGTATACCGTACCACCTCGCCTATCCTCAAAAGAACTTGAGTATGTTATTGTATCTTTAATGCTATTAAACACGATATATGTTTCTTTAATTTTCTCATCCAAAAGAATATAATACAAAGTAGTTGAAACTCCAGGAACGCCACTTCCTAATAAAATGAAATATAAGTGTTTTCCAGATAATTCCATATGGTTAACAATTTGGAATGGTAGTCTTACTATTAAATGTACCAAATCTTTTAAACTTTCAATTTCCACTATCCCTAGTTTTTTTTCATCTTTTTCATTATTTTCTGGCATTATAAATTTCACTTAAATCATTAGTTAATATATATAAAAATATATCTGTATTAACTTTTCATAAAATCCTATTCTTTAAAAATTAAACATTTTTCATTTTTATTTTTTTCTGTTATTTTTCCACCGCAGTTCTCTATTACTTTTAATACAAGTCCCATCGACCTTCTTAACATTTTTTTTCCCTATTTCTATTTCTTTTATTACTCCTTTCACCAAATCAAGAAATTCCCTCATCGTATAATAAAATTCAAGACCTTTTTCCACATCTCCTCCCTCTTTTTCACTTTAAAATTTATCTGCTTTTTTACTCTACTAAACTCCTGTTCTACTATTTTTGTTGTTATATTTTTTCCTTTAAATTTTATTGCAACAATTTTTAGCGCCTCTATAACCTCTTTTAATGCGCTATTAATCGGTATTATCAAGTCCAGGTTTTTGTGATAATAATAAACATTTAGACAACATTTAGACTTCCCCTTTCAATATGATTAATTTGACCGCCCCTATTTTTATTTAACCCCTCATTTTTAACAATATTATTATTTTTACTCTTTAATCATTTTTTATTATCATATTTATCTAAAAATTTTATAACTCTGCCTTATATAAATTTAAAATTTATATACCTATAAATATTTATTAAACAGCTCATCTTGGTCTATACTCATCTTATATCTCATTTATGTAAAAAGGTAAAAAGGTCTATAAAATGCAATGAGTGCGAAAATTCATAATGATAAAAGTGGCTTTAAATTAAAGATCTTTGGGCAGGACCCGCTTTTTTTTACCTTTAAAAATGTTTTCGCTACTATACATTTATTTATATAATTTTATTGAAATTGACTGGTCTCACATAAAATAAAAAATAAGGACTTGAATATTCTAAACAGCTTTATATGATAGCATTATTAATAAAAAAAATAATAGAAAACATCTAAAAAGTTAATCAGCTATTATAGTCTAAAAGCCATAAAAGCCACCTATTTTTGACCAGAAGTTATATATATTCTTAAAAACATAGATTATATCACCTTTTAATAGGTTATACGTATGATAGGTATTATATGTATAATAGATTTGTTTTACGCAAAAAAGTTTA
>SUPR01000108.1 GCA_005191425.1 Candidatus Helarchaeota ASGARD archaeon Hel_GB_B | reverse complement strand
GCTCCACTTTCATCACTAGCCAAAAGTTCTTTTGGAAAATTATCTCTAGCTTTTAAAATTACCGTAGTCGACCTTATTCTATAATCTAAATTTTCTTTTCGAGCGTCAGCACTAGTTCTCGGCCAAACAGTCCGTAAATATTTTTCTTGTTTTTTAGAAATAAAAAAATATTTTTTAACCATACAATAAGAAGAAACCAAAACAATCATCGGCTTATTAATGTCTCTTTTTTTTATTTTAAACAATTCCAGGACAGCCTGTCTATCTATCGCCTTGCATCCCAAGCCGTAAATTGTATCCGTAGGGTATATAAATATTTTTGGCATATTACATAATTACATATAGTCTATTAGCAGACTTTTCATAAAAGCATACTAATTTGTTGATATACTTTTATAATACATTTTTCAAAATAGCGCTTAATTTTTTTATAGCGTTTTTTATTGGCATTATGGTTTATAATTATGGAGTTAGTAATTCCATTTTAACACAATTTTTGGAAACTAATAAGTTATTTTAATAGTAATAAACCAAAATAGAAAATAGCCGCTTTTATCTAAAAATAGCTACTTTTTAATACTAATTTAAAAATACACAGTTTACTGTACTTTTTATATAAAGTTCTTATTAAAATTATTTATAATTTCTAATTTTATCTCTTAGTCATACAATAAGAAGAAACCAAAACAATCATCTTTTCGTCCCACAGTTAAAGACATAATAAAATTCACCTATTTGAAATTCGTCTCTATTTGACATAAAAATTTTAAAAACTGATTCTCAATACAACTTCATTCCCTCCTTTAGTTTTGACATATATCAAATTTTATATTTTAATATTTAATTAATAATAAATTTAAGGAAGTGAGCAAATACCATTATTACATTTTTCTCAATGCCTTTGTGGCTCCATTAACCCTAATATGCACGCCTGAGTCAGCAGAGTCTCCCGGATCTACTAAAACTATTCCATAAGTAATCCCACCCTTACTTATTCTTAAAGGAGATGCTTCTCCTGATTCACAGGCGATAGAAACTGTTTCTGTCCCGTTGTAGACTTTTAGGCCGATATCAATATAAGCAGGAGCTTCTTTTTCAATTTTTCTCAAGCGCATTTTAGAACAGCCCACACATTTTTCAATAATATATATAGCACTATCGTCATAAACCATCCTTTGGATTACATCTTCAGACCCAGCCGCCCCAGAAACATGTGGGTTCTCTTCTAAAAACGAAACAGAAGTATTTAAATCGTCTTTATGAAATTTATCAATCCGCCAACCAAAATCTCCCTGCATAGAATTTTCCTCATAATATGTTTTTCTGCTTTGTTTGTAATAATAATCTCCTTCAAATACTGGAGATGGCCAAGTGTCATAGGGCAATTCTTGCTTTGTGATAATATCAAATTTTTTAGTTTCGGTTCCAAGGTAATTTTCTATATATAAATTATTTCCATCAAAAGCATATTTTGCACAACACATGGGAACACTAGTAAAACCCATATTCCAATTTGAAGTTCCTGAAACGTCCCTTCTGTCTATCATATATTTAGCATATTCTCCAGATGGTCCTAACTCATTCATACCAAAAGCATAAAGCTCTCCATTATATACAGTAAGGTCATCAACTATGGAAAATATTAAGGAGGTATCATAAACCAACAGATCAGTTTTAACCCAACCACTACCAATTTTTAAATCACTTTTATTTAATCGCCCAATTATCCAATCTCCTGTCTGCCAACTATCATTATCAAAAGTAACCCCACTAAAATATAAAAAATTTTCATCAGAGCTTAATTTATTATAATGAGGAAAATTAATATTTATAACTACTGGATCATATCCCCCACCATAAGGCCCGGCATTCTCTTTATAAACTTGTGGTAAACCATTGCTTTTGTTTATTTTAGAAACATAAAGAGGACCCCTTCCAGGTAGATCAAATGTTGTAGCATTAACACCAATTACATATATATAATTTTCATCAATCTCATAATCAAAAATCGTCATACCAGCATCAAAAGTCCAACCTCCTGCCAAGCTTAAATCTGATTTTCTTCTTTTCTCAATATATGATTGACCATTTGCAGGAGCTCTAAATACATAAAGCCAATCCCCCTCTTCTTCTACAAAATACCAAGAACCTACAGGAGTAAAACCTTCCTCATCCAACCCGGCTATCATAGGAAGAAGAAAAGAAATATTATCCAAATCAACCGTATTAACAATATCCCACTCCGCAGACTCTACATATTTTGGTAAAACAAAAATAAGTAAGAGAAAAGCAAAAATTGTAATTTTAAATATTTTTCTCATGATAATATTTTCAAAATAAATTTAATCCTTATTAATCAATTAATAAGCCAAATCTGGCCATTAACTGGAGTGTCTGGATCAGTAGCTCTTGTTTCTATAATAAGCCCACCGGTCGCTTTTATAAGTCCGCCAACGACTTCTAGCTTTTGCGTTGGATTATCCGTCCCAATCCCCACATTGCCATCATCATCAATTCTAATGCCTTTATTTTCTCCATCATTAGAAATCCAACTATCCGAAAGCATTAGGTTACCATTACTAATTTCCACATTTCCATTAGCTATTAGTGTTAATGCATCTTTATCAAGCTCAGGATGTGCAGGATCCCAATAATTAAACGAAAAGACTAATTTATCATCTGCGTTATCTCCCCACTCGATATGAGAGTTATTACCATCTATAGTATATAATCTCATCCAATCATCAGGAAGAGCATACAGAGTTATAGTTGACACACTTCTAATTTCATTTAAATTCATATTTAAATTACCAGCTAAATCCAGTTTTGCCACTGGAACAGTTTTTCCAATCCCAACATTCCCATCTTTATCAATTACAAAAGGACTTGTATCGCCTGCTTCATCTTCCACTAAAAAAGAATTTTCACTGGCATGCTTATTAGTCAATTGAAGAACGGGTGAATTTAGAGAAGCATTACCATCCAGTAATAGATGTCCATATTTTGCTTGCAAATTAACCCCCTCATTTATTGGTGCTGAAATAGTGCTTGAAGGCGGAGCTGACCCTGGTGCTTGCCAAGAGGCTAAAAGAGACTGGAAAGAAATAGATAATCCTAAAGTAAGAAATACAGTGATAGCTAGATAAGTAGCTAGTTTAAAATGTTTTTTAATTTGCATATTTTAAATTTAATTTATATTTAAAATTATTCTTTTTCCATTTCTGCATTAATCATATCTACTCTTTTTTTAATCTCATCTATTCTTTCTTTTTCTGCTTGTTTCTCTTTCTCAGTCATTAAAGCTCTTTTTTCATCACTTCGTTCATTAATCAAATCAACTATTTTTTGAGTAGTTTCGGGTAATACTCTATCATATTCTTTAATATCACTTTGTTTTAAATTATTGATATAATTTTTTAATTCTAAGTCTTTTTTTTGTTCTTCGCTTAGCTCTGTTCCTATATCTTTTTCCATCTCTACCATCATCGTCTCATCATCTTGAACTCTATTAACCAGCTTCCTATCCTTCACCAAATAAAAAAGCGTGCCAAATGATATACAGGCCATGATGATTAGAATTAGGATGGCGTTTTTGGGGGACATATTGGGAAAATCAAAATTAAAAAATCGGATGGGAAACCAAGAGACTAAGTCACTACGATTTTAAAACAAATAAATATTAAAATATAATTTTGAGCAATGAAAATCGTAGTGACTTAGTCTCTTTAAACTTTAAATTTATTATACCACAATTATAATAAAAAAATCTATTTTATATAAATTATCATAAACGCTAAACCTTAAAAAATTACTCTCCTATCGGGCTAAAGCCAGCCTCCACTTCTGCACCGTCTAAATAGCCATCTCCGTCCGTATCGGGGTTTTTAGGATCACTTTTATAATTAAATTCACTGCTATCATCTAAGCCATCGCTATCTGTATCACTATCATGCGGATTAAGTCCATAAGAACGCTCCATCGTATCGCTTAAGCCATCTCCGTCCGAATCAGCTATGGTGTTTTCCAAAACATGATAACAAGATTCCATTTTCCCCTCATCATTTATCTGAGAACAAACAGCGCTATCTTTTTCCTTAATAGCCTTCTGTTTATAATACATATTTTCACATTTATCTCGGACCAAATCGGAAAAATTTGCACAATAGGAAATATTATTTTTCTCCTGAAAAATAGTATTTAAACAAGCCTCTTTAAAATTATTAAACTGAAGTTTTAAACATTCCTCAGCATTTTTATCTTCAAGCACCTGAAGATAAAGAAAAAATTCCTGACATTTTTCCTGAAGTTGAGAATCCTCTATCTGAAAACAAAGTTCTTTGTCTTTATACTGCGTAGCTAAAGAATAAATACAATTGGAAATTTTATGTTCATCTTCTAATTCTCTACATTTCTCAATATTTTTCTCAGCTAAAGCTTCTTTAGTTTTAATATACTCCGAACTATAGGGCGATTTTGAAGAATTATTTTTTATTTTTTCTTCTTTTTCAAAAGATGTTTCTACTAAATTATTTCCACCCAAATTAAGATCTTCTTTATTTTTAAGATTCTGCATCCAAAAATAAAGAAACAAAATAAATAGAATTATAAATAAAAACAATATTAATAATAAAAATATTTTTACTTTAATATTCTTTTTTTGTAGATTATCTTGATTTTCCATTTTTTTAATCAGCGATATTCTGACGATAATTATTATAAGGATTTCCGAGAGGATATTCCCAATTCCTTTCCATAGGAGAAGGAATAGTACCGTCAGTATTTATATTCACTATATTATATGAATGTTGATTCCATATCTCTCGAGCATCCTCCCAAATACAATCTATATTCGCACTTCCAAAAATTCTAATTCCTGTATAGGGAGATGTCCCAGTAGGAAATGTGCCCCCACAATTCCCATAATTATTAGCGGCAATAATAACTTCCGCCATATCATCATTATCAATATCAACTATAATCGGATTTTCCCACAAAGTCGCTGAACAATTTGGTATTATGTTTAAAACTGTACCGTCCGAACCTCTCAATATCATAAAATTACTTTCATCCGCATAAAGTACTTCTGCTCGACCATCACCATTAAAATCAAAAACGGATGATCCGGTCATGGCCGAAGAATAATCATGATTGCGAACTTTCCAAAGTTCTTCTAATTTATTGCCAACAATATCATAAACAATATAATAATCAGCAGCAGCCACTCCTATTTCCGGAAAACCATCACCATCAAAATCAGCTACAGTAGAAGGTCCTCCCCCACGGTTATGGCAAGTATATTTATTTGCAGTGATTGGACTAGAGGGTGGCCAAGTAGTATTTACAGCAACACAGTCAGGATCTGCAGAGCCCGTCACAAAAGGAATGAAAGCATAATCCTCTAAATCCCCTTCATGACTTAAAATTCTTACTTGATTATAGGATACTGATATTATTTCTGGATATGGATCATCATCAAAAATATTAGCTACTGCCATATATCCGACAGTGACATATCCTGGATTACCAGGGAGAATTGTATAATATGATTCATAACTTCCTAATGTTGGATTAAAATGATAAGCACCCGAAGGACTAACAACTTCCGGATAATTATCCCCGTTTAAATCCGCGATTGCATTAATTTGAGCAGATCCAAAAACAGCTGAATCCGCTTCCCATAAAAAATTACCGTTATGGTCAAAAACATAGTTACCTACCACTATTTCCACATCTCCATCTAAATCCATATCTACCAAGCTAACTTCTCGGCTACCTGCTAGACCACCTCCTATAGCATATTTTCCTGCTGTATTATGCCCAAACCATTTAAAATCCCCATTTGCATTAAAAGCTATAAGATAATGAGGAGGAGAACCAGAATCAATATAATCTTGAGCAGCTATAGCTAAAATTTCAAGTCCAGGGCTAGTACTATCAATATCCCCAACTGCTAGATTACTTCCTGGAAATATTTCGTAAAGAGGATTACCTCCTTCAGCTATAAATTTATCCGTAGCATCTCTCCCATTAATAACCCTTAAATAACCACCACCATTATAATGACTTCCCTCAAAGGCATTGAAAAGTATTTCAATATTTCCATCTCCATCAAGATCAGCAGCTATGGGAGTCATCATAACCTGATTATAACTAGGTAAAATCGAAGAGCCAGTCCAAGAATTTTCTTCTACAAAGTCAAAATCATCACAGGGCGCCTGACATTCAAAGCCATCCCAAGGATATTTTGAAGCACATTCACAATTTACCAAACAACCTAAGGGATCTCCATTAGAAACATTACTAGATCCATCACACTGCTCCATAAATCCATCATCATTAGGAGCTTGCTGAATATCATCTCCACAGAAAGGAGAATCACAGCTAATACGCACATCCCAAATTACTGGACTAATTCCTCTTTCCTGAGATTTCATTTTTATTTTTAAATCAAGATAACGACCTCTTCTTCTTGAATCCTTAAAATTTAAATTATTCCAAGTATCTGAATTAATCCATGTCTCCGAACTAAGATCAGCACTATCACCAGAACGCAGAAGAAGCTCTACTTGCTGTTTCTCTCCAGGAATAATTTTCTTAAAAGATACGTGCCCCCAATACTGCCCGTCATAAGCGCTATCATATTGATGATACCAAACACCACTTCTAAAAATCATAGCCCTATTAAGCCCAGTCATATCGCTATAAGTATAGGTATATTCGTTCCCCCGGTCAGAATTAGCATTATAAAAATGTCCCGTAGGACCTAAACTATTATATACAACAGCTGCTCCGTCCTCCCCATTCGTAAAATTACCTCTATTAATAGCCCAAGTTTTTCCTTCAGAATCTCCAGCTATACCAACGAAATAAGATGATGGGCTGGGACTAAAGAGACCACTACCATAAGCGTTATAAACTGAAGGATTGTTTGAATTAGGAATATTAATTACTTGATTGCTAAGGTCAAAGGTAATTCAAATTCCTCCCGAAGAATCAACGGAAACCCCTCTTGAGCGTCCATAGGGAGGATTCAAAACAGAAGAAAAATTAAAATGTTCAACATTTTCCAATAATGTATTTATTTTATAAATTCCGGTATTCAGATCAGCTACCCAAACATTATTATAAGTATCAACCGTAATCCCATAGACAGCATATATATAATTATTAGTAGAATTTGTTGTTCCACAATTTGAAAGAGCTCTTAAGTCAAAAACTTTAGTATCTAGAGTCTCAGTATTAACTCTAGTTACCGAACAATTTAAGCCATTAACAATCCAAATATTATCATTAGCATCAATAGCGGCACCATAAGGAGATAAAACCGATAAATTTACCAAAGGATTACAACTAAGATCATCACCGGAAATTTTAACTAAATTATTACTTTCATAATTTCCAACCCAAACATCCCCATGTCTATCTATAACCACAGGCCTTGCTCCTTCTCCTTGTGTTTCACAAGTTTTTAAATGATTTCCATCTACATCGAGCTTGGTAATTGTAGTATCCCCTAAAGTATTGGGATAGCCTCTATTCGCTATCCAAACATCTCCTGTTCCCGCGTTAACAGCAGTACGGGAAGGAGAAAATCCAACTTTAAAAGCTCCTAGAAAATTTCCTTCAAGCTCTGAAATTCCAGTATTTATAAGACCATCACCATCAAAATTCCTTGTTTTCTGAAGACCATCAAAAGTTCTCATTTTTATAACCTCATTATTGCGAGCATCAGCAAGCCAGATGTAAGGAGTCGGCATACTCGAAGATAATTTTAAATAATTATTGGGAGCTTCATCGTTGGCCATGGCATAATTTGCATCATTATCAAAAATAAGTCCGTCAGCTATCGTATTTATTGTAAAATCAACCACCTGCTCACGACAAGGCTCTACGTTAAAACATTCTATCAAGCTATCCTGTCCATATTCATCCGTAACCTGAACACATATTTCACTAAAAGATACACTTGGCGTTCCGGAAATAATACCAGTTCCTGAATCAATTATAAGTCCAGCTGGAGCGGAACTTAAAGAAAAAGAAAATTGATGTCCGTCTATATCCCTCGCCTCTATTTTACAGGGAGGATAAGCTTCTCCCACAGTCGCATACCCAGAACAGCTTTCTGTAGATAAAATTTCCGGAGCATGATTAATTAAAATAATCTCAAAATCTCTTGTTGTCTCCCGATTATATTTATTTATCCCCCTTACTCTCTGAGAATAAGGAACTTCTCCCACAATAAGAGGATAATCGGAGGAACTTGTAATCCCTTCCACTCCTAAATTATAATAAGACCCCATTTCATCCATATTAAAATTAGTAACATTTAAACCAGCAATTAAAGAAGTCGGAAAAGAATAAGTTAAAGGATAATCAATTTTTTCATCCATCATTTTAATATTAAAAATTAATGGATTTGTTGAACTAACCACATGCCTTATTCCCGGAACCAATATCCGAGGAGGAGTATTATCAATTAAAACTGAAAAATTTTTAGCATTTAAACTATTTGCAAGACCTCGCCCATCATCTAAAGTAATAGAGAAAGTATAAGTACCAAAGTCTCCGCAAGTATCTGCATAAAACTTTTTATGCTGAACCCCTTTTTCCACCTCTAAATGAGAAACGGGACCTGATCTCATATGGATTGTGTCGCCTGGCAACCAAGCATTCCAAGAAGATATTAAATTCATCGTCCAGGTAAAATTATCACCATCCGGATCATAAGCTTTAATATATCCTTCATATGCGGAGAAAGGATTACTAATAGGAAATTCAGAGGATAAAAATACCGGTTGATGATTTTTACGCACATTATGTATAACTAGCTGTTCCGAGCTCGCACAATCCCCACCGTCTACTCCGCTAACATAACCTGATTCCATAATAGAACACGCTTCATAAGAGGAACCATCTTCAGCGGCGGAATAAA
Source organism: Candidatus Helarchaeota ASGARD archaeon Hel_GB_B (assembly GCA_005191425.1). Lineage (GTDB taxonomy): Archaea > Asgardarchaeota > Lokiarchaeia > Helarchaeales > HEL-GB-B > HEL-GB-B. The sequence goes on along the minus strand of SUPR01000108.1, from coordinate 1,339 downwards.
AATAGATATAACTATCAGGAGGCAAATCCAATTCCGGAGTTGATAAATCCCCATCAGCAAATTCTTTTGTTTTCTCATCCCAGCAAGTAATAAAATTAAAACGATCATCTCCACAATCTCCCAGTTTATTAACAGGATCATAAATAGGCTTCACTCCTAATTTATAAAATAAATTGCTTTTCCAGCTTGGCCAAACAGACAAAGTTTTATTAGGTAAATATGTTCCAGACCGAAGAATCGGATAATGTCCTTCCTTTTCTAAAAAATTTTCCAATAATATTTTTATCTCAACCAAATCCCCTAAGCGTTTTACATCCCTAATCGTTTCGGCTTTATCACTTAAACAATGCTGTCTTTTATCACCACATTCATAATCATAAAAACATTTTTTTTCAGAGTCCTCAGAACATACCCCCACTTCCGTTAAATTAATATTAAATTTCCAATGAGATAAAATTTCTCCAAATATATCTAAAGTCGCGCTTTCAGCATCTTGATTATAAGAAATAAGATAAATATTGGTATAAAGATTATTACTGTCTATATTAGCCGCATTAACATATACAGTACGACCATCACGAATAGCTTCATAATCATCTATTAATATGAGTTGGGGCGAGCCCTTAAAACCTTCGGAATTATACCATCTTAAAATATTAAAATGTTCTGCATTGGGCAGAACTCTAATAGCTATAGCGTCTGGAGAAGAATTTACTTCTGCTTTTATTAAAATGGGTAAAATAAAAACAAGAGATAAAATAAAAACAAAAAAAATTTTAAAGTATTTACTCATTCAAAAATTTTTAAAATGTAAATTATTATACCACAATTATAACAAAAAATCTACTTTTCTCCAAATAGATTTTTATAAAAATATTTTATTTTTTTATCGGCAAAGAAATAATAAAAGTGGTTCCTTTCCCCACTTCACTTTCAACTTCAATCTTTCCTCCATGCGCCTCAACTATCCATTTACAAATAGAAAGACCGAGCCCAGTTCCGCCCTCCCCCCGAGAACGAGCCTTGTCTACTCTATAAAAACGCTCAAAAATAAAAGGCAAATCTTCTTTTGGAATTCCGATTCCCGTGTCTTTAATATAAATTTTTATTTCTTGCTTTTTCTTGCGTGCAGATAAATAAATTTTTCCTTTTTCTTCCGTATATTTAATAGCATTCCGAACCCTGTTCAATAATAATTTTTCCAATTTAGCTTCGTCTCCAAAAATATTTATTTTTTCAGCGTCTTGTGCATAACTGAGAGAAATTTTCTTCTGACAAGCTAAAATATCTAAAGAACGGACTATAGTAGCAAACAAATCCCCTAGTTTTAGCTTTTCAC
>SUPR01000107.1 GCA_005191425.1 Candidatus Helarchaeota ASGARD archaeon Hel_GB_B | reverse complement strand
TTATCAATGGTCTAAATATAATATTGATGACCTCACAAATTAACCCCAAAATTACCGCCGCTAAATTTGCGGTTGCCTTTATCTTATCTTTGACCTCATGGTATCCTATTTTCATGAAACCACGCATTATTATTCCGGCGATGATCATCCCGAGAATAATACCGCCTAACAGAAAAATCTTGTCAGAAGTTATCAGCTCCTGGTGTAGCGACACCAGCGGTAATAAAATTCCTATGCCTAATAAAACAGCAGATAAAATAAGGATACCGAGTGTAATTTTACCCCACTTTTCATTAATATCGGAAGCTATGCCCAAGATACCAAATAAAATTGTGAAAATAGTAAGACTTAAGTCCATGCCAGTTATAAATGATGATAGTTCCTCATCGGTAATAGATTCAGGTGGTTCAGAAGAATTATCTTCGTTAGTGTAATTTTTTAAATCAGAGACCTCTATGTCAGTATTTTCTGAATAATAGGAATTTCCAAGCATTACAGGTTGTTTTTCATAATATCCAATTTCTCCATTTTTTGATGCACTTCGACTTATATATGGCAATTCCAAGTCTATAAAGTCTACATAGACCCATTCTATAAATATTCTGAAGTTTTTTGATTGAATACTAAAATTGATCTAAGGAAAGTTTGATTTATATTTAATGAAAATTATGATAGACAATTTTTAAAATACAATTATTAAATTTATTTGTCGTTAAAATATAAGAAAGAAGAGGGGAATTTTAATTTAAAATATAGAATAGATAGAACTTAGAAATCTAATTATATAAGATATTTAAGAAATTGTGAGTCAATTAAATAATTAAAAAAAATGTTATTATAATTGTGGAAGAAATTTGTTAATAAGAAAATGAAATTCAGCTCCTCTATTTTTACCATCGGAAAATGCCCATATTTTGCCGTTATGTTTTTCAACAATATGTTTACAGATAAAAAGACCTAATCCAGTGCCGCTAGAATCGACTTTAAAATTACAATCAGTTGAATAAACTTTCCCAAATCGTCTGAATAATTTGTTTATTTCATTACTGGTGAGACCAATTCCAGTGTCTTTAATACAAAAATGGACTTTATCGTCCTCTTCTCTTAGACATATCCCTATATTCCCATTATATTGAGTAAATTTAATGGCATTATCCATTAAATTAATCAGTAATTGACGTATTCTTTTATTGTCAGCAACGACCATTACTTCATTTTCAGGTAATTCTAGGTTAATTTTTTGTTTCCTATCTTCTAATTTAAATTTAACCTCATCAAGACATTCTAGAACTAGTTTTTTAATATCAAACCTATCTTTTTTAATGATGACTTTATCAGACTCCAATTCTGAAACATCTAATATATTATTTACTAAAAAAATAAGGCGTTCAGTATTTCTTTGAATGGTTAATATATCATTTATTTGGTCTTCGGTTAATTTGTTATATTTTAAAAACAATTCAGTGAATCCCTTGATGGAAATAAGAGGAGTTAATAGTTCATGAGCTGAATTACTTAGAAAATTAGATTTTAATTCATCAGCTTCTCTAAGTGCCCTATTTTTTTCTTCAAGTTCTCTATGATATCTTTTTAATTCTTCTTCAAGTAATTTTCTTTCATGGATATCTCTTAATACTATTAAAAAACCAATTAGAATTTCATTATTTTCAAAATATTTTCTTGTATTAGCTTCTAACCAGATATATCCTAATTTTGAGTGAGTTGCCCTAAATTGAATACTCTCTAAATAGATCAAATTCTTATTTTTTATTGAATTCTTCAATTTTTTAACAACATATGAAAGGTCATCAGGATGGATTAATTTATAGAAATCGTCCCCAATAGTTTTACCCCCTAAAATGACTGGCAGACGAGGGGAAACATAAATAAACTTACCATTTGTTTTTATAATACAAATAGCATCGTTAATTGATTCGCTTATATCTTTAAAGTCGATTTCTCGCTTTATAAAAGCTGTTTCAAGGCGTTTAGTCTTAGTAATATCTCTCATAATACCAAAAAAAAGAGTCTTCTTCTTTCTTGAACCAAATAATGTCCCCACAATTTCTACATCAATCGTATTTTTTAAAGAATTTAATACTTTGAGGGAAAAATATTTCTGTCGCATATTTAATTTATTTATTTTTGTGATGAACTTCAAAAATTTTTTCTTATCATGTGGGTGAATTAAATCCAAGAAATTTATATTGATTAAACTTTCTTTACTAAAACCAATTAAATCCGCAAAAGTTTTATTTACATAAATTAAGGTATGATTATTTATGTCCAATACAAAAATACCATCTAAACTGTTTTCTAAATCACCGAAAACCGATTCTAATTCTGACGAAATTGTTGGCTCGTTTAACAATTAAATCACACAGTTATAAGATGGTAAAAATCCTAAAATAGAGCTTTATTGTTATATTTGATTAGTATTAATATGAATAGATATGATGTTAATATTATTTTGATAACAAATTAAAAGATTTTTTGAAAATTTTTTAATAATTATGTGATTTGAATTAATTTATTTGAAAATATTATTTTATAAACGATTATAAAATCTTGTAATTTGAAAACTAATCAGATGTTTTTCTAAATTAAAAAATATTAAAAAATTTTAGAATATTTGATTATTAATATAAGAAAAAAATTTTTTTATCACATTTATTTCATATTGAAGATTTTTTTAATCAAAATTAAATATGAAGATTATAAATTAAAATGAAGCAATTCAATAATATTTATTTAAAATTGAGTTTATTTAGAATAATTTAGACCTTTAATTGCATTTATTTTATGGACGATTAAAATTATAAAATGTGAATATAAATGATTAAAAGTAGAGATATACCTAAAATTTTAAAAGAGATAGCAATTAAAGAATTTAAAAATAAGCGCCCAGACAGATTAGAAATTAGACGAGCAAAAAATATGCAGATATTAAGGCGCGGTTTTGGGCCTAAAGTTAGGGTCCTTAAGAGGGAGAAAAGAATTCCATATTTAATGGTATTAAATTACGAAACAGAATATAGGATTTATCAGATTAGTGAGGATGCCAGGATAGTTGGAGGTCAAAATTATTCTAAAAAGGAGTTTGGGCCGATTGAAAAAAAGATTAAGAAGTATACAGATATTATATATAAGATTGTTAGACCAAAACCAAAAGTTATAACATTTGATGATATAAGAAATCAAATTAACCAAGATTTCCATAAAATATATCATCAAGTTTCCAAATTTTTAGATATTAAAATTAAAAATTTACCGTATATTTCTTTTCTTAATGGTCAATCATTAAACAACTTAAGATTTGGTATTATTGAAGTAAAAAGCGATGAGATTATTTTAAGTGATGAATATTTAAATAATAAACTAAAAATTATATTATATCGAGAAGTATTTATGCTATTTGTCCCTAATTTCCTGTCTGAAAAAATAAAATTACAGGTCTGTCTTTTAGCGACATTTCATTTTTTAAAAGAAGGAGAAAAAGATGAATTAAAAGAAATTTGGTATTCAGTTGAGGATATTCCTTATGATTTAAATTTATTTAACAAAGAAAAGATTTTGAAAATAATAAAATTGATATTAAATTTTGATAGATATAATATTGTCCTGTTTAATGAGGAGGAAAGCAAGGAATTTCTTAAATTATTGATGGAAAACCTTGGAACTCAAAATTTGAACAAACTTTTTTCTAAAATTTATAAGGTGATGTACTCTAATTTAGATATGACAGATGAATATAAAAAAGAAATTTATTTGGAATATACAATTTGTTATTATATTTTAGCCCAAGATTTTGATTCAATTTTAGTATTAATTGATAAGGTAAAAAATAAGGAATTAGGGGCATTATTTAGGGCAATTTATGATTTTGATTGGGCAGAAATTGAAATTATTGCTCATAACTTAAAAATTACGGATAAAAAATTTAAAAATTTGATCAATTTGGTAATTAAATTTATTAGAAATAGTTTAATAGAAGTAAAATTAATTTCTCCCAGAAAAGAAATTATCGAACAAACTATTTTTGAAATAGAAGTTCGGATTACAAATAAAAGTAAGAATACATTTAATAATTTAGAAATAAAAAAGATATCTTATAAGCCAAAAAATTTAATCGAAATAGTTGAACAAGGACCATTCCAAGTTTTCAAATTTGTTCCGAGTGAAAATATAAAAATGAGTTATAAATTTAAAGCTTTAAGGCCTGGAAAAGCAATAATTAAAGAAATAATCTTATCGTGTCGGGATATGAATGATCAAATTCATGAATTTACATCAAATGAGTTAAATTTGATTATAAAAAATCGGGAGGAAATTTAATGACTGAGAATAATGGTGAAAATGACAAAGAAGAGTTGAAAAAATTCGCCAGTAAATTAAATATAGGTATTTCAACTGCAAAACAGTTATGGTCTGCCGGCTATAAAAGATTTGAGCAGATAGCTACATTAACTGTGAAGGAACTTGTAGAGAAATTGGGTTTGAATAAGACTTTTTCGGGTAAAATAATCTCAAAAGCCCGTAAAATTTGTAATATGGGGTTTATATCAGCAGATATACTATATGATAGAAGAATTAAAATCGATAAAATTACAACTGGATCAATACAATTAGATAATTTATTAGGAGGAGGGGTCGAGACAGGGTCGATAACAGAGTTCTATGGAGCTTTTAAATCCGGGAAAACACAACTAGCACACCAATTAGCAGTTAATGTACAATTATCAAAAGATGTCGGTGGACTTGAAGGAAATGCACTTTATATTGACAGTGAAGGGACATTTAGACCCGAAAGAATTGTTTCTATGGCTATTGCAATGCATTTAGACCCAGGACAAGCTTTAAAAAATATTAAAGTGGCAAGAGCATATAATAGTGAACACCAAATAGAATTGGTTAATGATGCAGAAGAAATAATAAACAATAGTAATATTCGACTTTTAATTATTGATTCTATTTCAACTCATTTTAGAGCTGAATATATCGGAAATGAATCTATAAAGTCGCGTCAACAAAACCTGAATAAACATTTGCATCAACTAGAAAGAATCGCAGATATTAACAATTGTGCAGTTATTATAACCAATCAAGTTATTGACGACCCTTCAGTAATAATGGGCGACCCGATTAAGGCTGTTGGTGGTAATATAATAGCCCATATCTGTCAAACAAGAGTTTATCTACGCGTAATTAGAGGAGATCAAAGATTAGCCAGACTTATTGATAGCCCAGTCTTACCTGAAGGAGAAGCAGTTTTTAGATTAACGAATGATGGTATTGTAGATATTAATTGAATTAAAAATTTAGTTAATTTGGATGTATCAGAAAATGAGAATAATTCCAGTTATAGATATTCTTAATTCAAAAGTAGTCCACGGTATCCAAGGAGAAAGAGATAAATATTATCCAATTAAGTCTGTCATTAGTAATTCTGCAAACATAATAGATATTATTGATAAATTTGTTAATTTGTTCGGATTTAAAGAATTATATATCGCCGACCTTGATGCAATAACTAAAAACATTGAAAATTTTAATTATCTTAATGAAATTTTGAAAATTTATGATATAGATATTATGATTGATGCAGGTATTTCTAATATAAAAAGAGCCAGAAAAATCTTAGTACACAATATTAAAAACTTAATCATTGGGACTGAAACTTTAACTTCTGTTAATTTTATTAAAGAATTACAATCAGTATTGAAAAATGATCAAACAAATTTAATAATAAGCGTAGATTTATATAAAAATAATAATATAAGTAAATGCAAAGAAATAAAAGGTTTAAACGCTCTTGAAATTATAAAATACTTTGAACAATTTGATATTAACGAGTTTATTATCTTAGATTTATTTAGAGTGGGTTCAAAACTAGGAGGAGTTAGTGAAATAATTTATGAAATCATTAATGAGACAAATTCAAAAATAATAACAGGTGGCGGTATAAATTCTATTAAGGATATTCAAAATTTAATAAAAATACAAGTCGATGGAGTATTGATTGCCACGGCTTTACATAATGGTGCAATAACACCTTCTGAAATAAATAGTTTTTTGGAAAAATATGGTACTTGATTAGTAATAATTTAAAAATTAAATAATTAATTTGTGTTCTAGTTCTATAATTTTGAATATCTATAATTTTGAATAAAAATTAATAAATGATAATATTAAAATTTTTTAATTATGACAGAAAAAAATGTTGATTTAGAAAAAATTTATGACAAAGTTTTAGGATTTATAAAGGACTTAAACCCTCCAACAATAGAAGAACATCGAGATAAATATCAAATAATTTCTCCATTTAAATATGAATTTCCAGATAAAAAAGTAATAAATTTTTTAGTAGATACGCGAATAGGTTCTAAATGGATTGAAACGAAATGTTTATTACTTTTTAAAAAGTCAATATCAGACATGCTCGAAATTGAGCCAATTTTACATAAAAAAATATTAGAAGCAAATTTTAATTATGCTGAAATCACCTTCAGTATTGATAATGAAGGAAATATTTATGCAGAAGCAGACCAACCTTTAGATACTGATTTTGCAAATTTTAAAAGTGAATATGGATCGATTGTTTTTGCTATTGATTTATTTTTTAATAAAATTATTCCATCGATTTCTAATGAAATAAAAAAGGTAGACACATATAATTCACCAATATATACGTAAGATTTGATTTATTTTCTACATTTTTTTAAATTCTTTTAACCATTTTTTGATTGTTTTTTCTGCAGATTCAACTAGACCAATTTTCCAATAGAATAAAATCTCATCATAGATTTTTTTTAAGGTTTTAATTTCATCCTTTTTACTGACTGATTCTATTATATAAGGGACTGATTCATAACTTATATAACCGTAATTAGAATATCGTAATTTGTAAATTTCGAAAAATTTACGTTCACGATCATATCCTTTATGGTCAAAAACAATACCAATAGCGTGGGGATTAACATCTTGGTACCCTAAATGGTTAATTATATCGGTATGCGAATAGAAAAATCCAAGTCCAGGATGAGAATGATACCAACCTACGAAAAACTCATTTTTTTTAAAAAGAAGATCGTTGATTTGAGTTGCTATTATATAATTTTTTTTGTTATATTGAACAGAATAATGATTACCATGTGTTATTGCAAAACTATCATTTACATAAATATTATTTTCATCCTTAATTTTACCCCCTAAAATACCCATAACTTCCTTCCATCGCCAATTTGATTTTGTTGGGTTAGAAAATTCAATAGTATGTAGCATAATTTTCTTTATTGCATTGATATTGATGGTTATTTCCGTTTTTGGTAATTTAAAATCTATAAAATATTTATTTTTTATACGAGTCATTTTATCCATCATGATAGGTTTACCGTATATAAAAAAGAAAAAAGATCTTTTTAATTAATATATTTTGATATTTTTAAAAAGGGACTAAATTTTATTAAATCTTTAAACTAATATGATACATTAAAAGTTTATAAATATCATTTTTAGGATAAATATTCATTGAATTTAGAGACCAATTTATAATAACAATATAGGAAATAATTAATATATTATTTTTTTCTTTTTTTTTCTATTATTTTCCTATAATATTAAAAATGCCTTATTTATTTAGTATTTCCCAGCCGTAGTTATGTCTTATTGCTTTTTTCTCGCTAATCTTATGTTTTATTTCTTTTAATATTTTATTTAATAAATTCTTATTGCCATAGAGCAACTTAAACTTATAAAAAATTTCAAAAACAAAAGTATTTATTTCTTGTATTTCATTAAACAATTCATCTTGAGTATAAATAATAAGATGTAGTCCTGCGGATATTTTTGGTGAAAAAAATAAATCAATTCTGGAAGAGTAAGTAGGTGGTATATTATCAGCTATTATTAATAAATCTGCATCACTACCACATGAATATGACCCTTTCGCAAGAGAGCCGAATAAAATAACTAATTTTAAATTACATTTTTTTCTCCAGATATCTATCTCGTTTCTTAATTCGCGAATTATTTTATCATAATCTAATTTAAACAATTTTATTTTTACAATATTTGATGATCGTCCTTGCATATTCAACAGCTCTTTCAGCTTCTTTTTTTGTATAATAATCCATTGGGGCTCCTGATGGATGAGCATTTGGATATCTTGCGGGTATATAATGTTTATCGAGTTCTTTAGCCATATCTATTAGATTATTATTAGGAATTAAGTCATTTGGTAAGTTTTGTAATAATTGGGAAACAGAATACCCCCAAGCATCAATATTAATAGTCTTATATAGAGCTTTAATAGCTTTTTCTACTGCTTGTTGAGATGCAAAACAAGCCCATTCATAATCTTTATTGATTATACTCTTTTCTGCATGTAGTAAATCTTTTTCTGCTTGTCTTAGCCAATTTAAAGCATTTTCTACCATTTTGTTTTTCGCTAAAATTTTTTAATTCACAATTTTTTTTAATTAAAATCTATTGATAAATATTAGAAAATTACATTTTTAAAAATAATGGACGATACAAATTTTGTTTCTATGAAAAAATTATATTATAAATTATTTTTTCCATAAATCAGAGCCCTAAAAATATAATATAATATATTAAATTGCGAAAATATTTCCAATTGAAAAAAAATATTTTTTGTGATTGAATTAAAACAATAAAAATTAATAAGAAAAGTTCAAGCATTGAGGTAATTTTTTAACTTTAATGATTTTTATATAAACAGCATTTGCATCTTCGAATTTAGAGGTCATTTTGATTATTGGGTTTCGGTTTGGTTGATATTTTAGAAATAGATCAGGTTCATAATCAGAGAAAGTATATATTAATAAAGGAATTCCTCTAAAATTATAAAAATCGTGAATAACAACATAAACAAAATAAATGTGGCGATCATTTTGCTTATAATGATAGAGTGAAAAATTATTTACCATTACAGTACTTATTAAATTTATTAGGTCTTCCAATCCTTCTAATTCCATTGATTTTGCTCGTGGAATCATAAATTGGTCAATAGTTGTCGGATCAATGGAACTTTTTTGTTTTTCTTTAATTTCTAAATATGGAACATTCTCTTTAATTAAATCAATCATTTAAAAACATCCCTAAATCAACTATTAAAAGTATAAAAACTCTTTTAATTTATTTAAAATACTAATTATAATTAATAGATATTAGAATTTAAACTCTTACAAATTAAAAAATTTAAATTTTTAGCATTACGATATTATAATCTGAAGTTAAAATTTAATGTTTATTAATAATAGTTTGTTAAAAAGAAAAAAAATCAAAGATCTTTTGTCAGAAAAAGAATCATAAATTAAAACCTTATTGATTTTTATAGTTGATTATTTAATATAATATATATATGGTAATATTGAGTGTGATTTGTGAAGTTACAGATTTTTGTAATTTAAATTGTAGCTTTTGTTATGAGAAAACAAGACGAAAAAAGAAGCATATAAGTCCAGAAGTGTTTGAGAATATATTAAAAAGGTATAGACCATTATATCTACAAATTACTGGTGGAGAAGCGACTACACACCCAGAATTTGAGAAGATTGTAAATATTGGGGTGAATAATTCAATTAAAACTCAAATTTCGACAAATGGTGTTTTACTTAAAAAAATAATTCCAGTCTTATTAAAAATCCCATTTAGGAAAAGGCCAATTATAGGAATATCATTAGATGCATCTAATGAAGACCATGATATAATACGAGGGCATAAAGGATTATTTAAGAGTATTATGAAATCAATTGTGGAATATAAGAAAAAAAGAATTCCATTTGGGTTTGCAACAACAGTTTTTGATAAGAATTATCTGGAAGAACTACCTGAAGGGAATATTAAACACGTTCCGAATTTAATAAAACTTGCAAATGAACTTCATGTGCCGATAAATATTCAGCCATGTGCACCAACTGAGCCAAGTCTGAGAAAAAAGCTGGGAAAAATTCTTATAGAAAATAAATCGAGATTTCTTGTGAATACTCAGCCATACTTAAAAATACTCATCAATGGACATAAAAATAAGTGTAGATATACTTGGACAAATATTTCTATAGGTACATCAGGAAATATATTACCAACAAGACCAGATAATTGCTATTTTTGTAATGATTGCTCAAAATGTTATTATTCTTGCGTGTGGGAACCAAGTTTGATTACTTCTCGATATTTCTTTCAAAGTCTATTAAGTTTTATTAACCAAGCTACAATAATTTATTGAATTATTTTACTAATAAATATTAAATAGATTTGTATATCAATCACAATTTAGTTATTAATAAACGAAATAATATTGATTTAATAATAATATAACATATATTTTGAATTTTTAGGTTATTTTTTATAATATAAAGCTTA
>SUPR01000106.1 GCA_005191425.1 Candidatus Helarchaeota ASGARD archaeon Hel_GB_B | reverse complement strand
TTTACTGTAAGTATCTTGTTGATAGTACCAACTGCCATTGACATGTTTACATATTTAGGCTCTGGCTTTTCAAAGTGATAGATTTTTTGTATAAATTTAGAATCGAAGCAGTTAGCTGCTATAATTTTTTCTTTCCATGAATCTGGAATAGGACTCTCAAAAGTTGCAAGGAATGCAGTACACATGTGTACCCCTTCCGCACCTAATACTAAAGCGGCTAATATACTTTTCCCATCGCTTAAGCCGCCAGAAGCAATAACAGGTATATTTATTAACTTTTTAGCATTTACCATATTGACCAGAAAAGTGTTTTGATTGGGACTTTTTAGGCCACCACCCTCCAAGCCGGTCAAGATAACCGCATCGGCGCCCATCTTTTCGCCAGAAATAGCATGTCGCATAGTTGTAACTTTATGAATCCAATTTAACCCGTATTCTTTGATTTGTTTCCCAAAAGTTTCAATTTTCGAAGCTGCAGTTATTATTGTCTTTACTCCTTCATCTTGTGCAATCTTGAGATATTTATAAAATATATGATCCGGATTAATATCTACTGTTGATGAGAAATTTATACCAAAAGGATTTTTAGTTTCCTCTTTAATTCGTAGTATTGCGTTTTTAAATTCATCAATAGTCTCAAATGCCGAAGCCGTTAATACACCAAATGCTCCAACATCACTAATTTTTGCTGTTAAAATAGAATTATCATACCCAGCAAAAGCTCCTAAAAGAATTGGATACTTACATCCTATCATTTCAGAAATTTTCGTGTGCCATATCATAATTATAAATTCATAAATTTTGATAAAAAAATATTTGCCATAATAAAATTAAATAGATTAAATTTAAATAACAAGTCTAATAAGAACCCGATTTTAAGAATTAATAATAAATAAATAATTTTCAAGAAATTATTTTGATTTTTTAAATAGATAATAAAAAAAGAAAAATTTTTTAGAAGTTAAGCGTTAGTTTTATTCTTATTTTCTTTTTTGATTTTATATATAGCATACATTACAATAATAATTGCGGGAAGCTCTATAAGATTAAGTACTAAATATTTAAAACTGTCTAACGGAAAAGTCCCTGCAAATTGAGGTTGAGTATTTACTATACCGCCATTAAAAACTGAACTCCCTATTAATAGCATTAAGGCCATAAAAACTACTATCGGAATGATTGGAAAATAGTCTTTTTTCATTTTAAATCATCTCTTTTCACATAAATCCTATTATCGTCCCATTAAATGGACTAAAAATTATTGATATTATAAATATAATTCCTATTGTCATAAATAAAAGGCCCATAAGTCCTATACTAAAAATAATCGTTGTTTTAGTAGTCCCATATTTTGGTTTTAGATCAGTTACTTTTTTCCAGAAAATTGCGAATAAAAAAATTAACAAGAACCATCCAATAAAATTAGAATAGGGAATTCCCAGTATCCAGATAGTTTCACTCTGTGTAGATAATCAATACCATTGCTTATTTCTGACTGCAAAAGGGTCTACCATTAAATCTATATTCATAGCCAGAAGCCCAGCTACAATTGCAGTTTTTACTAAACCCCAATTAGTTTTATTCCAACTATTAAAGATTTTTTCGCCTATATAAAAACATCCATACGCAAGAAAATACCACCCAAGACAAGTCGCAACAGGAATACATAAAAACCAAGTGAACCCTGCTTTATAATAATTAAATTGGTATGTTGGAAAACTCGGATTAAAATATCCAAATATCATTCATATTATTTCTTCTAATTCAGTATAAAAAAATGAACCACCTAAAAATAAAACAGATTTTCATAGCCCAAAATTTTTATATGAATGATAAAAAGTCAAGATGGATAACATATAGACTACTATATCCATAATAATCATTGCTGAAACTGTCGCGGCTATTGTTGGATCTGCCATGTTTGTAGCATCAATTTTTATAAACCAAAAATATTTGTACCACCAATCAGCTTGATATGGATAGCCCATAAAAACACATATTATCATTTTTTAAGTATTTCATATATATTTCTTGTGTAAAAATTTGAATATTTTTCAATCTTAATTTAATAAAACATTAAAATATAAATATTCAAAATTTTAATTTTCATTATAGACTTTTTATTACTTTATTTAACTTTATTATTTAAGGATAAAAATGATTAAAATGAGCAATAAAATACATAAAATATACAATTTCATAATTTTAGCACTAATGGTATCAACAATTTTACCATTTCAATTATTCTATTCGGGTATGTTTGTATCAAATACTGTATCTACGCCAAAATCATTTAAAGAAACTACAAATCAAGGAATTAATACGAATTATAATTACGAGACTTATAATAAAACAGGAAAATTTTATGAATCAGTAAATATCAATGTGGATAGATATGGAAATTTAACATTTGATGGAATTTTTAACTGGACGAACTTAGATTTCGGACTAGACCTTTCTTTACCGCAGTATAATGGAAAATATGCAGTCTTTTTTATTGTCCAGAAGCATTTAGATAAATATGATCTTTTTGATTACTATGATCTTCCGAAACCCGATTACTTCATTGGGATAGCTACTTCATCTTTAATAAGTCCTAAGATAGCTCTTGACCATTGTAATATTTTAATAAAAGACTTTGAAAATGCATTTGGAATTCCAAAAGTAAATTATTTAGGAAAATTTCCATTTCAATCACGTGGGACATTTCCTTATAATCCGAAAAATTATAATTCAAACTTAATGACCTATATTTTTGGGAATAATTTTTCTGGATTAATAAATTTTGATTACTTTTTTTCTAAATTTAAAAACGATGTACCACATGGGCTAAGCGATATTTTTTCTCAAAATGCTATAAATTCAGCATCTAAAGCAGATTTGCAATGGATTATTTTGAACAATGCAGGAAAACCAGTTCAAAAAATGACAACAATCCACCTGGACTATACAAACTTTTTCAATTTTGGGACTTTAAATAACTTTACTTTAGACATATTTGATGTTCTTAATTTATCAAAAATATCCGCTGCTTCTCAGGGAATTGCAAATGAATTATATTCTACAATTATGTTATATCTAAAAAATTGCGGAGTTCAAAATTTTAGCTATCAAAATAATGAATTCGTAGATTTTGATGAACCATCAAAATTAACCTATACGTTACTAGATTATGAGCCAAGTTGGCGCGGCATTGGAGAATTAAAAGAATTAAAAGTAAATTTTTCTAATCCGATCAATGACATAAGATTATTATCTCCTAATAGTGAGACTAATACCTCAATTCCAATTAGAGTAAAATTTACTAATCCTAAACAAGTGGATTCATTAGAATTAAATGTTTGGAAACCCAAAGATTTCTATATAAACCAGAATATATGGTCCAAATTTAATAATATTCCACCAGAAGCGAAATTTTCCCTATCAAATGTTTATGACTTTTCTAATTTTAACGATGATTCAAAAGATGTTCTATATTTCGATGCATGTCTTGATTCTCATAATAATATTCATGTTGTTTATTCAAAAAGAGTAAAGCCCACAACATTTGATGTTTTTTATCAAAAATTTAATGGGACTAACTGGGAAGTCGTTCAAATTACAAATAATACTTTTAATGATACATTTGTTGCAATTGCTACTGATTCTTTAGACAATGTTCATATAGCGTTTACGGAAGAGAACCCTACTGAGACTATTATGTATGTGAATAATACAAAAGGGAATTTTGGAGTTCCAATTGCTATTTCACATGGTATAAATAATAAATTCCCAATTTTACTTAATTCCGGGACATCCATTTATGCAATATGGAGTAATGGTACTAATATAAATTATCGTGGTATTTTTTTGGGTGGAATTTTAGGGTCTATAGTAAATATTACTAATATGAATAATTTGATGGCAATAAGTGCAGATTTAGACTCATCAATGGTATTCCATTTATTGGCAGTTAATTTTAGCTCACCCTACCGCTTCTGCTATTTAAATTATTCAATGATTTCAGGTAAAACCAGTGAAATTAAAATTCTAAACGAATTTACCGATTCTAGATATTCTACTTATGGTTATATCAAAATTGATTCAAATAATAACAAACATATTATTTATAGCGGAGAGAATGATGATATTCAGTATTTCAATATTAGTTCAAGTGGAATTTGGTCGAATAAAATCAATATTACTAATAATGGAAATAAAACATCTGATTTCGCTTGTTCTATTGCAATAGATATAACAGGAAATATTTTAATATCTTATTTAGAGCAAAATACTGAAATTCTTAGCTTTATCTATAATGTTAGTTCGAGTGTAAAAAAAGAGATTTACATGCATGAATGCACTCAACCAAATTACACTAAATTATTAATTGATTCACACAATAATGGACATTTAATTTCAATGACTTCTGTTAATAAATCAATTATGCATAAAGGAGTTGTTTATCAAATGACAAACGATACTTGGTTTTCATCGATGCTTAATAAAGTAAATTTCTATAATATCCCAAATGGTAATTATATCTTTGAGATCAAATTATATTCTCAAGGATATTCTCAGGAGATAACAAAAGAAATTAAAATAAATTATAATGTATCATTACAAGCAGAAATATTAAATCCAGTCGAAGGCTATATTTCAAAAAAACATTTTGAACTTATTAACATTACAATAAATGTAACAAGTGGGCCTGTTAATATTTCAACAATTAAAGTATATTCATATACTTGGCTTCAATTAAATTATATATATGGAATTAGAAAATTTGTTAGTAATTGGTCTACTATAAATGAAACTAACCTAAAGCCATCAGTTATATATAGATTTCAATGGTCGACTGATTGGCTATTTCAAACTGGGAATTATACGATTGTTGTAGTTATATTTGATAGAAATAATGTCTCATTAGTCTTAGAGAGAGAAATTTATATTAAAGCAAATGGAATTGGTATAAATGACCCAAAAAATGGAGACCTTATTTCGGGTGTTAAGCAACTAAGTGCAGTATCATATGTCGCGTCTGGATGTACATTATATGGTGCTGGCTTTCCTTTATTGGGACAATTCTTTATATCAGTCCTAAGACTTGATAACCTGGACCCATATGTCCCAGAAACCTATCAAGAAATATATGTTACTGGAATTGGTGCTGGGAGTTTAAGAGGTGACTTAATCTCATCAGACCTCCAGAACGGTGAATATCTACTCCTACCCTCGACTTTAATTACAGACGGTGCAGATTGGCTAATATTAGAATATTGGGAGAACACAACTATCATTAATGTATCTAACCCTACGCCAATAACGATTAATCATGGATCAAATTGGTCAAATGTACAAAATATTTTTATGCTGAATTTTACGTTATCAGGTTCTACAAATTTAGGGCCAGAATATACCCCATATATGAGTTATTCAATTTATGATCCAGATAAATACGTTCCAAATTTACACCAATCATCTTTAAATTTATTGTATATGGGTGTACCTTTTGCTCCTGCCTTTTTAAGTGCAGAACACACTGGTGGACTGAAATGGAACAATACAAAATCAATTTGGGAAGTGAACCGCACGTTTCAATTTATGTCCTCTAATGATTCTGGGTGGGCTACTTACAACATAGAAGACCAAGATTATATATTAACAATAACTAGATATACAAATAATACTTTTTGGGGCGGACTTGGTGGTATGGGTAATTTTGAATTTATTTCACCTGATACGTATATAACTACTAATAACCCAGAGAAATTAAAATGTTATATTTTAACTCCCAGCGATAATCAAACAATAGAAAATACTTTAATATTGAACGTCAGTTTTTCACATCCGTATAATCATTACGTTGGAGCGGACTCGGTATCAGCATATATTTTTATTAATAATGGCACAAATAATCCCGCTCAATTAATAACTTATGAGACGCTGAATTATAACCCAATTACAGATACATATAATGGTATAATTACAATTGGGAACATTTCAAATCAGTATCTACAAATAAAGGTCTATGGGACGATTAACGAAACAGACTTTAAAAATGTAGGAATAATGAATTATACATTTATACGAAGTAAATACTCTTCAGATGGAATTCCACCGAACCCACCTTCAGATTTTAATGCTACTGCGAAACCCGATGGCTCGGTTTTATTAGAATGGACTAATTCTACATCTCCAGATGTCGATCGTTTTATAATCCTACGAAATTCTACAGAAAAAAATCCATATATTTTAAAAATATTGCCTGCGTCTGATTTAAGTTTCGTAGATTTCAATGTAATAGAAGGTACCCGTTATAGATACTGGATTCTTGCAATGGATAACAGTAGCTTGATTAGCACTCGATTGAACGCATCCGAAATTCCAGACTCTACTCCACCGATTATTCAGCTATTATCACCAATAAATAACCAATATTATAATAAATACCTCTTAATTAATGCATCAATAATTGAAAACATTCATAAAATAGATGTTGTTTGCGCAAAGATCTGGAATGAAACATGGAACAGTAAATATCTCTTTTTACGCAATACTTCAAATATATACTACATGAATGATACATTTGATACCTCATTATATTCTGATGGATTATACAATTTAACTCTATATGCTAATGATACTATTGGAAATATAAATACGCAACTTATTTCATTGTATTTCGATAATTCCGTTCCGGATATTCAAGAAATTTATTCCCCAAAGAAAAATAAAGCTTACCACGCAAACCTCACAATCACTACG
Source organism: Candidatus Helarchaeota ASGARD archaeon Hel_GB_B (assembly GCA_005191425.1). Classification (GTDB taxonomy): domain Archaea; phylum Asgardarchaeota; class Lokiarchaeia; order Helarchaeales; family HEL-GB-B; genus HEL-GB-B. The sequence goes on along the minus strand of SUPR01000106.1, from coordinate 3,706 downwards.
CTAATAACGGATCTTGCAGGAGTATATGATGTTTGGGCATATATTACCAATGAAACATATAATACCACTGTTATTTTAAGTAGAATAAGTTTAACAAATATTTGGACTGGTATTTGGGAAAATATTACCGGCCAATTATATACTGATGGTGCATATAATATTTCAATTTTAGCCAATGATGTATTAGGTAATGGAATTAATCGTACTTTAAATCGAAGCTTTTTTATTGATTCAAATATCCCATACATTTCAGAGCCAATTTATTCCCCAATAAATGGTTTTTACTATAAAGATAAAGTATTGATCAATGTCTCCGCTTCAGATCCCAATGGTATTTCAAAAGTTTGGTGTGAAATTTCAAATAAATCGGGACATATTGAAAATGTAACTTTAATACACCAAGTCGGTGATATTTATAATGCAAATTGGAGCACTTTAGGACTAATAAATGATGGAGAATACCATCTTGTTATATATGCAAATGATTCTACTAATAGTCTTGCACAATCTTCGACATACATTATCTTTATAGATAATACGCCACCTGCAATAGTAGAAGTTTCAAGAGTTACTGACAATTGGACTATAACACATGATAGTTTATTGGGAGATTCGGAGTTTAGAGATAAAATACAAATTTTTGGGTCATACTTTGAACAAAATATATATGCTGTTGAGTTCTATAATGGCTCAACTCTTATAGGGACTAATTATACTGGGACTACTACACGTGCTACTTTAAAATGGAACATTGTAGGATTGAATGGACTTGCTAAATTAAAAATAAAAGTTATTGATATTGCTGGTAATTCTAATATGTCCACTATACAAAAATTTGATGTAAATATCGATAATATTGCACCTAATGGCACTAAAATTCTAAATATTATTGATATGGCAGGGCATAATTATAATAATAGCGATAAATATTTTAATGGAACATTGACATTTATTTGTCAATTTGATAATGAGATATATCCATCAATTGCAGAACTGTTCGACCAAAATAACATACTTCTGAGTTCTACGACCACATTTATCGGAAATAAATTTAACATTACATGGGTTTCAAATTCATTTAATGGCAAAAAGCAGTTCTATATACTATTAAATGATACTACAGATCATTCTGATAAATCTAACATTTTTCCAAATGTTTCTATTTATTTAGATAATACATACCCAGTAATTACAAATTTAGAAATCATTGACTCGGATGGACATTATTTAAGTAAAGGAGATATTAATTTCTGCAGCTATTTAACTATTCGAGCTAGTTGGATTGAAACTAATCCAATATTAATAGAGTTTTATATCGGGACTAATTTAATCGATTCAATTTCAGATCCTTCAGGTGGGTTTACCCAGGTGGTAGATTGGAATAGTAAACAAATTTCAGATAACTTCTATACAGTTAAAGTGGTTTTATTAGATATCGTTGGACAAAAAAAGATAATGTCTCAACAAATTACTATTGATAATAATGATCCTATTTCAATTAGTACTACATCAAATATATTGTCAGGAAATCAAATTATTATTTCGGGTTATAGTGATGATGGAAATGGCTCGGGTATTGCTACAGCACAAATATTAGGTGGAAATGCATCGATATATTATCCATCTACAATTCTATCTATTTCTGATGTCTGGAATTTCACTAATTCAACTCATATACCTGATGGAACCTATATCCTAACGATTAAGATATTAGATAACATTGGACATTTCAATGTAATTTCTATTAGGTTTAGGGTGGACAATATAATTCCGCTAGCTCCTACAAATTTAGACTATTCACTTTCTGGAAATTTAATAAATCTTACTTGGGATTATTCTACTTCCTCAGATATACAATACTATAAAATTTTTAGAAATAATCAATTGATATCTATGGTTGATTATTCTACTAACTTTTATGTTGATGGACCATTAATTTCAGGGACATATAGTTATACAATTATTGCGGTAGATGAAGCTGGTCATGAAAGTAAAGTATCAACTTCAATGGTTGCGATAATCCCTACTCCAGCAAGCAGTATTATTGATTATATGTCATTAATAATTGGACTAATAGTTGGGATTGCAATCATGCTCCCAATTGCTTTACTTTTAAGTAAAAAAAAGAAAAAACAACTAAAAAAACCAGAAAAACAAATCAAAAAATCTAAGTTATCTTCTAATACACCAGCATCTTCTACGCCAAGTTCTGAAATAAAGCCGATCCCGATTCCTAAACAATATGTATGTGCAAATTGTGGTGCAGATATCCCTCCAGGCGGTAGTGTCTGTGTTAAATGCGGTAGTAAACTAATAATCGAGAAAAAATAATTTAAAACTTCCTTTTTTCTATTTTTTTATTAAAAAATATTATTCATTTTCTGTTTAAAATTAGGAATGAATATATATTAAATTACTACTTAAAAATTCTAACAAAAAAATTTAATTTAATAAAATATTTATTTTAGTTAAATGCCGATTGATCCGAATTTTAAAAAAAATTTAACAATTAAAGATAATCACAATGGACATGCAGTATGGGGCGAAATTGAGCCACCTAATAAATTAGGAATTCATGGTACAAATGTTGCAGTGGACTTAGATATCTGTTATGGGTGTCTAAGATGTATCAATGTATGCACTGTTAATGTTTTTGTTAAATATCCAACTCCTGGAAATCCAGTTTCTAAATTAAAAGTTGATCCTATAAATGAAAATGACTGCTTTTTTTGCTTAGCTTGCGAAATGGTTTGCCCCGTAGATGCAATCTTAATCGAACGAAAATCTTCTGGCGATACATTAAGCTCTTTACTAGATTATTAATGGTGCCGAAAATAATTTTAAAAAAGAAATTTCATTAATCTTATTGAAAGTTAAAATTATATTTTGTTTAATCATATATTTTGAACTGGTTTTTCTGGTATTAAAATATAAATCACTAAAGCTTGAAATATTATAAGAAAAAACATTATCCATTCAAATAACGGATTTAAACATCCAAGTATATTAGTATAAAAATACTGAAATATAAAAATACCTGTTAATATTGGAATAAAAATAGTTGCCAGAGCAAAGATAAACATTTTGAGCGAAAATTTTCTCTCTTTTTTAAATAATTTTAATAACGCAATATAATAAAAGATATTTCCCATAAAAAAACCACTAAAAGCAAGAAATGCACCCGTTTCGTGAATGATTTGAAATTGTATTATATTTGGAAAGAATGAAATCACAATTAACCCAATAGAACCTATTAAATTCGCAGTGGTACCCATCCATGCTGAATTTTTGTTCAATGAATCTAACTTTTTTCTAATACATATATAAAATGGGATTAATAGTGTTCCTTCCCAGAAAGATCCAAATGAGAAAAATATCCACCCTGGACTTGGATTAAGAAACCAATTACCTAAATTACTTATAGGATATATCGACGAATATTCTGGATAAAAAAGCCAAGAAATAAAAATAAAAATTAAATATCCAACTGTTATAAACGGATAATATTCATAAATAATAAACTTTTTGCGTTCAAATCTTTGAATTAAATTTCTAGATTTAATTCGATTCATCTTTTTTACCGAACCATATTTCTCATAATAATTCATATTATAAATTTCTTAAATTTTTTTTCTGAAATTAATAAAGAATTCTTGACATATAATGGTTTGGAAAAGTTAAATTTATCTATTTTCTATATAAAATA
>SUPR01000010.1 GCA_005191425.1 Candidatus Helarchaeota ASGARD archaeon Hel_GB_B | reverse complement strand
TTCTTTAAAAATGGTAATATTAATTTAAAACAAATCAGTATATTTCTTAATTGCTCTAATTCATATGCTTCTACTATAGTGAAAGAAATAATGGTCGCTGTTAATGACTCAATTGAAGTAAAACTTGCTTGGAATACACTCATTCATAGTAATATACTTTTAGTCGATGAAACTTTTATTAAAATTAATGGACGTGTTTGGTATCTCGTGGTGGCAATCAACGAAGATAGGTACGTCCGCTACAATTTCCTAAAAAAATAGGTTTAACTGTAAAGACAAGAATAACAAGTGGGATACATGAGGTCAGAATTATCCCAAAAGGTATTGTATATATACTAGAAATTATCTATGAACAGGAGGAAATTAACTTAGAATTGGATAAAAACAGAATTATGGGCATTGATTTGGGCTTGAACAATCTCGTAACTGTCGTAAATAATGCGGGGTTGGAGCCCTTCATTATTAAAGGCGGGATCGTCAAGTCCATAAATCAGTATTACAACAAGCAATTAGCAAAGCTCAGATCAATCAAGAGCAAACAAGGATACAAGTTTGAAACGAAACGCATTCAACAATTGACATTAAAAAGAAACAACAAGATAATGGATGTTTTCCACAAGATCTCTCGAAAGATAATTCAATATTGCATCGAGAATGATTTTGGCAGGATAATCATTGGATATAATCAGGGATGGAAGCAAAAAATCAAGATGGGAAGGAGGACCAACCAAAATTTCGTGCAAGTCCCGTTCTTAAATTTGGTCAAGATGATCCAATACAAGGCACTCTTGGTCGGCATGAACGTGGAGCTGGTGGATGAAAGTCACACGTCAAAATGTAGCTTTCTAGATGGAGAATCCATCGAACATCACGAGCATTATGCTGGAAGGAGAGTCAAGAGGGGACTATTCAAGACAAGGAGTGCCAAATTGATCAATGCAGACGTTAATGGTGCATACAACATAATAAAAAAAGCAGTCCCGAAAGCTTTTGATAAAGTGGACGGGATAGAGGCGTTTGGGGTCACGCCAGTATCTGTTCGTGTTGAATAGATATAAAATTTATTCTCCTATTATTAGCATAGGAAAATGAATAAACCCTTGAGTTAAATTCTGTTCTAAATATAAATAAGAAAGTTGAAAAATTTAGAGAATGTTATTAAATTATTAAAAGCGTCCGTCTATGGCACAAGTTCAATTACAGCTTTCTTAATTCTCTTGGGGTCTGGTACGACAAATTTTTCTAAGTTTGGGGTAAATGGGATAGGTGTAGGTAAGCCCCCTAATGTTTTGATAGGTGCATCCAGGTAGTCAAATGCTTCATCAATAATCATTTTTGTTATTTCCCCTGAAAATCCACCTCTTGACACTGCTTCATGGACAATTAAGGCTCTACCTGTTTTTTTGACTGAATCAGAAATGGTCTTTTTATCAAGTGGTACAAGAGTTCGAGGGTCTACTACCTCAACAGAAATACCCTCATTTTTTAACTCTTTTGCAACTTTTATAGAATGCCATACCATCATGGAAGTTGCAATTATTGTTAAATCTGAGCCCTCTATTTTAATATCGGCTTCTCCAAATGGGATTAGATATTCGTCCTCAGGAACTGGGCCACTCTTCTTATAAATAAATTTATGTTCAAAAAACATAACAGGATCAATGGACCTTATTGCTGTTTTTAATAGTCCTTTTGCGTCGTAGGGTGTACTTGGTTGGACAACTATAAGACCGGGGATATGTGTGAATAAAGCTTCTAAGCTTTGAGAGTGGTGTGATGCATAGGAACCTCCTGAGCCAAATGGTGTCCGTATCACGATGGGTACCGAAGCTTGACCTCCTGACATATATCGCATTTTTGCAGCTTGGTTTATAATTTGGTCCATTGCAAGTAATATAAGGTCTCCAAACATAATTTCTACGACTGGTTTCAGACCTGTCATTGCAGCGCCAACACCACACCCTACAAAACTATTTTCAGAAATTGGTGTATTCCTTACTCTTTCTGGGCCGAAAATTTCTTCAAGACCTTTTGTAACTTTAAATGCTCCCTGCCATTCTTTTCCAATATCTTCGCCCAGTAAAATAACATCTGGATCCCTCTCCATTTCTTCTTTAAGTGCTTCATTTAGTGCTTCTACATATTTAATTTCTCTCATTTTAAGTCCTCCGCATAAACATCTTCTAGGGCAGATGAATTCTCAGGAAATGGACTTTCTTTTGCAAAATTCACTGCTTGTTCAATCTGTCTAATGATTTTCTGTTCGATTTCGTGAATAACGTTTTGGTCGATATGTTTCTCACCTATTAATATTTTTTCTTTAAAATTTGTTATACAATCCCTCTTCATCCACTCTTCTACCTCTTCTTTTGGTCTATATAATGCAGGATCATATCTGGAATGGCCTTTAATTCTATATGTTTTACATTCCAAAAGCGTTGGTCCACCGCCATTTCTAGCGTGTTCAATTGCTTCTTTTGCTTTTTTATATACATCTAAAACGTCCATTCCATCTGCAATAATGCCTTTAATTCCATATCCTATTGCCCTATCAGCAATATTTGGGTTTGCTGTTACTTTTCTAATATCAGTTCCCATAGCATAAAGATTATTTTCGCAAACAAAAATAACTGGTAAATTCCATGCAGCAGCTAAATTAATACTTTCATGAAATGTACCTTGATTTGAGGCACCATCGCCAAAAAAAGCGACCGAAACTCTTCCTGGGTACTTTAATTTACAAGTCAAACCTGCTCCTACAGCAATAGGGATTCCAGCCCCTACAATTCCATTTGCACCGAGCATCCCGACTTTAAAATCTGTAATATGCATTGACCCCCCTTTTCCTTTGCAATAGCCTGTTTTTTTCCCAAATAATTCAGCCATCATCTTGTTTATATCTGCACCTTTTGCGATACAATGTCCATGTCCTCTGTGAGTGCTTGAAACATAATCTTCATCAGTTAAATTAAGACAAACTCCTGTTGCGACAGCTTCTTCACCTGCATATGTATGTAAAGTACCGGGTATCATATTTTGTCCCAATAAATCGTATGCCGTAAGTTCAAATTGTCGTATTTTATACATTATCTCGAACATTTGAAGTAATTGGGGATCTGTTAGATCTTCATCCATTTTTAATCCATCTTTTTAAGTTATTTAATAATTAAATACATTTTATATTATATTTTTAAATTATATAGATCTATTTAAAATAAAAGATGTAGGATTACATTTAGATGGTCAATTATGAAAGCCAATTTTTTTTATGATATTAATGATTTTAGGTATTTGGATATCGAAAGTCCCAAGATTTCTGAATCAGAAGTTCTAATTGAAATGAAATCATGTGGTGTTTGTGGAACCGATATTCATAAAGCAATTTATAAAACAGTTCAAACTCCGATTGTATTAGGACACGAAGTATCTGGAATTATAATTGAAGTGGGGGATAAAGTTAAAAAGTTTTCTGTGGGAGATAGGGTAGCTTTAGCACATCATGCACCTTGCATGGTCTGCTGGGAATGTCGACATAACCACCATTCATTATGCGATGAATATTTAAAAACAAATTTAGATCCAGGTGGTTTTTCTGAAATTATTAGAGTTCCAGCCATAAATGTGTCTCGAACTATGGTAAAGATCCCTGATTCGATGAGTTATGATGAAGGTGCATTTATGGAACCACTAGCATGTTGTATCAGAGGATATTCCAGTAAAATCCAACCTGGCGATACTGTACTTATCTTAGGAAGTGGCCCAATTGGTATTATTCATACCCAAATTGCAAAAACTTTCAATGCTTCCCTTATAATTAATACCGATCTGGTCGATTTTAGGTTAAAAATGGCTGAAAAATTTGATAGTATCGGAATTAATGTCAATAAAGAAGATCTCGTATCAAAAGTGCTTGAACTTACTAATGGTAAAGGTGCTGATGTAATAATTGATACTGTGGGAAACAAAATAGCTATGCAGCAAGGAATAAAATCTGCAAGAAAAGGAGCGATCATTAATGTTTTTGCGCCATTCATGGAAAATAAAAATATTGAAATCAACTTTAATGAAATCTTTTTTCATGAATTGACATTTGTAGGGACTTATTCATCATCTCCTCTTGATTATCCTCGCGTAATTAAATTGATAGAGAATGGTTTTATTAATGTTAAGGATTTAATAACTCATAAATTTAAATTAAAAGATTTAGAAAAAGCAATTAATATCGGTCATAAAGCCAAGAAATCATTAAAATTGATAATTAATCCATAAATCTCAATTTTTAGGATTTTAATTTACTAAAATAATTATAAAAACGAAAATCTTATTAACAATTTAACTCTGTATAGGAAGAGATATGAGTAAGAATTCAATCAAATATATCTGGATTATTGCAAAAGACTATAGAATTTTATTTCAAAAAAATTTCATTGAAGATATGAAAAATCAGGAACTTTATTTGAACTTTTTTTCAAGTATAATTAAATTTTCTAAAACAGTAACTCACGATGAACTTGAAAATATTGAAATGAAGGACTCATTAGTAAATTATCACTTTTCGGACGATTTTTTCATAGTATTAATAACAGAAAAAAATGTTAAAATTAAAAAGATTAAAGAAATATTATTGAAAATTCAATCATCCTTTCAAAATCTTTTTGATGGATTATATTATTCTGAAAATCCTGAGATTTTTAATTATTTTGATGAAACTCTTGAAAATATTTTAAAAAATACGAAATTATAACAAATGAGAGGTTATTAAATGAAAATGTGTGCTGCAATGTTTCACGGTCCTCAAGATTTAACTTTAGAGGAATGCGAAATACCGACTATTTCTGATGATGAAATTTTAGTAAAAATTAGAGCATCTACAACTTGTGGGACTGATAGAAAATTATATTTAAGAAAAGAGAAAAAATATCCCTCATATTTTAAGCCCCCATCAATTTTTGGACACGAAGTTGCAGGGGATATTTACAAAATTGGTAAAAATGTTGAGGGTTATAAAATTGGTCAGCCTGTTTTTGTCCATGATTCTGCGCCATGTTTAAAATGTTATTATTGCAAGATTGGAAGACATAGTCTTTGTGATAATATTACATGGAATTGGGGTACTTGGACCGAATTTTTGAGAGTACCTAAAGAAATTATTCAATGTGGAAATCTTATTCCCATTCCTGATGGTCTGGACTACGCTGAAGCTGCTTTAACAGAACCTTTATCTTGTGTATTAATGGGCGTTGAACGCTCTAATATTGGACTTGGAGATGTTGTAGTCATTAATGGTGCTGGCCCAATCGGATTATTTTGGACAAATCTTGTCAGAAATAAAGGTGCAAAAATCATTCAAACTGATCTAAGTAATGAGAGATTACAAATAGCTAAAAAACTTGGTGCAGATGTTATATTAAACCCAAATGAAGAGGAAGATATTATAGAATCCGTAAAAGAATATACTGACGAGCATCGGGGTGCAGATATTGCAGTAGAAGCAATTGGTTATCCTAAAACATGGGAAACTACTATTAAAATGGCAAGAAAAGGTGGAACTGTTACTTTATTTGGTGGCCCACCACCTACCTCATCTATATCCATTAACACATCATTATTACATTATAATGAATTAAAATTATTGGGTGTATTTCACACTACCCCAAGATATGTCCAAGCGTCTATTAATTTACTTGCAAATAAAAAAATTGATACAGATGTATTTATCAGTGAAAAAGTCAAACTTGATGATTTAGACAAAATAATAGACAATCTGGTTAACCAAAAAGGAATAAAAACGGCAATTATCCCATAAAACTTTTTTATTTTTTAAATTGTAGTAATTATCTTAAAGTTATCTAGACTAACTTTTAAAAACTAATTTTTAATGACCAATCTTGGTAAAAATAGAAAAAAAAGTTTGAATTTTAATAAAATTTTTTTACAAATTAATCGCAAGGTCTATATCTGAGGTTGTTACTTTTTTTCGGCCTGCATGTCGAGCATACACGATTGCTTGTTTGGTCAAGTCAACCGTGGTCTTCTGAAGATAATCAATTAGATAATCAACTGCATCTCTAGCAACTATTTTTGCACCAACACCTGCCATAATTGCCCTTAAAGGCGACCAAGCAAAATATCTTTTTTTAGCCATATTTTGTCCCTCAATTCATTTCATCATTTGTTGATATTTTTCAAGTTTTTTCATTTTTTTATAGACAATATTTATTTCATTATTATATTATTGGAAATAATATTTCCTATATTTTACTTCTAATAATTCTTATATATAAACATTTCGTTAGTCAATGAAAAAAATGTGTAATTAATAGTCAATTGATTTAGTTTGCTTATTGTAAAAATTAATTATCATATAATAAATTGAACTCTAGTTTTCTGAAATACCGACTTAAAAATATATAATTCTCCAAAAAAGCATTTCCGAAAATAAGTATTTTATTTAAAAATGAATAAATGGAAAAACCTTCTGGGAAAATTACTGATATAGAATTGAAAAAATGAAATAGGTGATTTACAATTAAAGTGTACTAATTTATAATTTTAAATATATCAATGAGTCAAAAAAATAATGATGAAGTTAAAATTTTTTGATAATTAGGATATCCTTATTAAATTAATTGACAAAGTTATAAAATTATTTAAAATTTTCAGATTTATTAGCTATAACAAATAATTATTGAAACAATTTTAATAATAATTTATTAGAAAATATTAGAAATAAAAAGTAATATTTTTTATTTTGGTAAAAATTATTATTGATTTTTTAACAAATTTAAAGTTTTGGAAGTGTGGAAATAAAATCTAAAATAAACGGGAAGTAAATGATAATTAATATCAATATTATAAATATTAAACTACCTATGATTATTCCCACATCAAAAAATGCCCGCTCTGTTTTTCTTGCAATATCTTCCTTGATATATATCAAACTTAGATATCTAAAGACCAAGTAAAAGAAAATAGGAATTGAGATCAAATAATATTCTCCATTATTAATAAATTTAATTACTGAATAAATACAATAGTCAAAAAGTAGCGCCGCAGTTGCTATGGTTATCATTTGATCTAACAGTTTTAGACTATAAATTTCATATACTTCTTTATGTTTATATGCTTCATCCTCCCCAATTAATTTCAAGTCATTTCTTCTCTTACAAAGTACTAAAAATAATGCTCCTAAAAATACCGAGAGAGATAGCCAAGGCGAAATTAATATATTTACTAAAATACATCCACCCAATGCCCGCCATATATAATTAACGCTCAAGGTTAAGATATCAACAACTGAAATTCTCTTAAAATATAAATTATAAATTTGACCTGTTATAAAAATTAAAAGGACAAATACAAAAAACCAATAATCATTAATTAGATATGAAATAAAAAGACTTATGCCTAATGGTACAACTAGAAATATTAAAAATAGTAAAATAGCAAAAGTCTTAGATATTTCTCCTGATGCTAATGGTCGACTACTTTTCTCATCATGCATCCTGTCCTTCTTTATATCTAAAATATCATTTATAATATAATTTGAACTCGAAATCATACAAAAACAGACGAACCCTACAAATAATAAGAAATATGTCCATAAAACTTCAGATAAATTTGGGCCCATTAGTCGCTCTGCAAATATAGCTCCTAGAAATATTAATGCATTTTTGTAGTATTGGGTGGGTCGTAATAACTTAATGAATGATTTAATTTTACTCATTAATTTACAAATCCTAATAATGAAATTATTTTTTAAATTAATTTATTTTTTTTCATTTTATAATAACAAAAATGGCAAATAATTTCTTTTTTATCATCAAAAATATGTTCTACAAACATAGTCCCTCTTTCAATTGGCGAATTACATTTGGCACAAATTTCCGTTTTATCACTTTTTGTGTTGACATATTTATCTGCCATAGGTATCACATTTTTTTTTAGGAAATTTAATATTCTATTAATAATTTAAATTTTCTCTTTATTATAAAAATAAAAAATTCAATGTATTTTTAAATTTGTAATAAAAATTAAAAAGATATTAATATTAAATCTTAGATAATAGATCAGTACCAATATTATAACCAATGTTTATTGCTTTTAAATTCTTTTTAACATCTTTTAATTGCTCTGCAATTGTTTCTTCAATTTTTTCTTTACTAATAGGGATAGCTCCAGTTGAAATAGCAGCGCCCAGCATGATATTATTTGTATATAAGGCTTGACCCATCTTATTCATAGCTAATTCGGTTGCATTAAACATGATAATTTTAGAGGAACCTGAAATTTCTTTGATAGCATTTTTAATTTCTTCAATTGAAGGATATTTGACTTGTCCTGAAATACTTAAAGGAGGTTGGATTGTATTTGTGTTTATTATGAAAACAGTCTGGCTACTTGTATATTTTGAATTTCTCAATACTTCTACCGGTTCTAAGCCAATTACTAAATCTGCTTCACCAATACTTATTGTTGGTGATGTTAAATAATATTTTGGGACTTCATCATTATCTGATAACAAAAATCTGACATAGACATCGACTGCTCCTTCGCGTTGTGCAAGTCCGTGTTTTTCAGCTCCAATGATTTTTTTAATTTTTGGCTCCTTTAAAGCTGCATATTCAAAAATTCTTTTTAGAGTAATTGTACCAAGTCCACCTACACCTACAAACATCCCGTTCCAAATTTTTAACATTTTCATTTCACTCCTACAAATGGACATTTATTTCAGTTTTAACTATTGCGCTGTTTAAACAAATTTTTTGACAGACTCCGCAATTTGTACATCGAGCTTGGTCAATTTGCATTACTTCTCTACCATTTATTTCAGTTCTTTTAAGAGCAGTGCAACACAATTGTTCAAAACATTCACCACACATTTGGCATCTATCTGGGTTAATCCAATAGTAAACTTTTCTCGGGCTTTTAAGTAATATTTCCCTATTTAATTTTTGATATTGTAGCATACATTCCCGTTGTGAAATAATGACTTTTAAACCGTTAATTTTCAATGCATCTTTTATTGTGTTTATCATAATTTTAGGCTGATATGGATCAACAGTCCTAACCCATTTTACGCCTAATGATTTAACAATTTCAGCTATGTTTTGTTTTTCTACAGTCTCGCCCATCCCATTAATTCCACTATTTGGATTTGGGTGTCCACCAGTCATTCCAGTCCATTTATTATCGAGAATAAATAATAAAACATTCGATTTATTATAGACTGCATTTACTATTGCAGGTAGTCCAGTATGATAAAATGTGCTATCTCCCATTAAGGCAAGTACGGGCTTTTTATTTACTTTAGCTGCACCAACAGAAGCACCTAGACCACCTCCCATACAAATAACCCAATCTGTAATTTTTAATGGAGGGAAAAAACTCATTACATAACACCCGATATCACCTGCATATATTGTATTTTCTTCATCTGTAGCTTTTTTTATGCTATATATTAGTGCACGTTCGGGGCAACCCGCACAAAAGACTGGGAATCGAGGAGGTATTAAATTTAAATATTTATTATATTTTTGTAAAATTTTTTGTTCATTATATCCAATAGACACCCCAGTAATTTTACTAAGGGACTGAACAACATCCACAACACTTAATTCATTATATTTCCGGACATATTCATGCCCAAAGATCTTTACAGATAGTCCAGCTTCTTGAACAATTCTTTTTATGTCCACTTCTATAAATGGTTCAAGCTCTTCTACTATCAAAATGGTTTCTTGATTTTCACAGAATTTTATTACTTGTTCTTTATTTATAGGGTTAATACACCCTAATTTTAATATTGGGACATTTTTCAATTTCAATTTACGTACTGCCTCTATAACATAACCAAATGGAACTCCTGCAGTTATAATACCTAATTTATTATCTCCAGGAATGATTGTATTAAATTTTTTACTATATGACTCAATTCTTTCCATTCGTTCATAGACCTTTCTATGGTTCTCAATACAATGTGGTGGTAATGAACAATATTTTGGTATATTTCTCTCAAAATTTCCTTCTAATGATTGATTAAACTTTATTTCCCCAAGCGTTATATCTTCACGTGTATGTGATATTCGAGAAGTAGTCCTAATATAGGTAATTACATCGAATTTTGATGATATTTTGTACCCTTCGACCATAAAATCTTTTGCTTCTTGAACATTTGAAGGCTCTAAGTGGCACATATGTAACATCCATGTATAAAATCTGTCATTTTGTTCGCAATGAGAACCCAATGAGCCTGGATCTCCACCAGCTAAAATTACTAACCCCCCCTGACCCGTTGATGATAATGGACCATTTATTGCAATAACTGACATTGGGTCCGATGCTACATTCACACCAACGTGCTTCATTGGGCACAGCGCCTTTATTCCAGACCATGACGCTCCTGCAGCTGCTTCTAATGATGTAGCTTCATTTGATGCCCATTGGAAATATAAATTAGGTACTACCCTAGCTAATTTCCCAAAGGTAACACCAACATCTGATACAGGAGTACCTGGATACTGAGAAACAAAAGAAACACCTGCTTCTAATGCACCTCTAATAAAGGCTTCATTACCAGTTAAAACTACCCTTTTATTTTTTTCGTTAGATAGAATATTTGATTCCATTTTTTAGACCATAATATTCATCAATAATTAAATTCACATAATAAAAATCAAAAAAATTATTTTTCTAATAACTTTTATTTATATATTTATTATTTTTATCATTTCCAATTTTATCGGTTAAAGCATTATACACGATATTTTGTGAATAATTGGCTGTTATTAAATGAAATTAAGAAGTATTATTAAAAAAGATAAAAAATTATTTGGTATTGAAGTGATTAAGCTTAACAATGATGTTTCAAGTTTCTCATTACGATAAAAGAATGTCCCTACTTTTCCTACTTTTAACTTTGGTTATTCTATACCCAATTATAGTAATTACTACCATGGCCATTGAAACTAATATGATTGGCATCTGAAAACCCGGGGTAATTATAGGAATATAACTAAAATACTTGTATTTAATCAAGATAGCTATTTTTCCACTCGAAGGAAGTGTACCACCGATATATACATCTAAATTTGAGGTAACTCCTATTGAATAACCATACATATCAGCTGTACCTACTCCTCCCCATGTCGTATTAAAAATCATATTGCCTGTACCATCTATTTTAAGAAAAAATATATTTCTAGCCGGCGAACTTGCTTCTTTAGAACCTGAAATATATATATTATTAAATCTACCAACTGCAATATCATATCCATATTCCTTTTTATGATCTCCATAATATTTTTCCCATATTAAATTTCCCAATGAATCATATTTTGCGACTACAATATCATAGGACGATGTAGCTGTGTTGTTTATAGAACCAACTATATAAATGTAATCATTTTTATCGATCGCAATGCCTTCTCCATTATCAGTATATGAAGAGGATCCGATTTTCCTACTCCATTGAAATACTCCTCCTGATGAATATTTATTGAGAAAAATGTAATCATTAGCAGTTCCCGTGTCATAATAAGTACCTACAACATATATATTATCTTGACTATCCACTGCAATGCCCTTTCCCATATCCTCTCCAGTTGAACCCCACGTTAAGTTCCATATCCGACTACCACTAGAATTATATTTTATAATAAATATATCTAAACTAGCACCAGGTGTTTTTCCGGTAATGTAGATGTTGTTGTTTTTATCAATTGCAACTGCATATCCTTCTATATCCGCTGGAACGCGTCCTTTCCATGTCCTATTCCAAATCTGGTTTCCATTGCCATCATATTTAGCAACAAATAAGTTTCGACCGCTTACAGCAAGATTTTGAGTTGATCCTACAATATAGACATAATGTGCATTATCTATTGCAACATCATATCCAATATCTTTTTTTGAATAACCCCATGTACGATACCATTTGATGTTTCCAGTAATATCAAATTTTACAAGCATGGCATTTGAATAAGTAGGTATACCGGTCCCATAATTTTTAGTAGACCCAACTAAATAAATAAATTTATCATTATCTATCGCAATCCCATATCCTTTATCTTCATCGGTACCGCCAAAAGTTTTATTCCACTTTTCCATATATAATGGGGAAATACTGGACTTGGATATAATTACTGATTGGTTATTATGGAGTAATGTTGTATTTCCAATATGGTCTACGGGGAAAAAAGTTAATATTAGCAAAATCCCTGTTATTGTGAAGAAATAGACGATCATCCAAAATTTAAAATTTCTATTAACCTTTTTCATGTTATTTATAATTTTTATATACATCCGATTTCTCTCCGTGGTTAATAAAAAACTATTTCATAATTAATTTTTTAATTTCTGAAATGATTTTTAATTCATATGTAATTTGAGAAATATAAAGTTAAAGGATTTAAAAATAATTCCAAAAAATAAGTTTTCAGTAGAAAATATTAAAGTTATATTAAAAATCAGAATATCTATAATTTTTCAATGAAAATACGACTTTAATTAAAACTATATTTTTAATTTATATTAGTTTTGAAATTAAAATAAAAAATCAAGGCAAGACATTTAAATAATATATTTAAATACCAAATTTTAAAAGACACATACCAGAAAATAAAGGGAATAATGTCAAGACCATTAGAATTAATGAATGAATATACATTTTACTTAAAATACATACAGTATTTAATTGATTAAAATGTTATCTTAAAAAGAATCTATATTATCTATTCCATTTTCTATTCAATGGATTATTCCAATTAACATAAATTAATTTATTTATTTAATAATCTTAATTTTAAGTATTCGTCCTTCATATTGACAATTTACATTTTTAACCTTAATCCCACGTTTTAGATATTTACTTAGATCAATTTTTTCTATTAAATATTCTTTGACATATATTTTAATAGTCTTATAATGTGTTTTTATTTGGATATTTTCTTTAGGAACATTTGGTATATCTATAATGATTTCAATGTCATCATCATAATCAAAAACATCATAAAAAATTTTTGGGATTCCGTCGATCATGAAGTCCATTGCAATTGGATTAGACAAGATGGAAAGGACTTGAACCCAATCAGTATTAAAAAATTCGCTAATTTTTAAATTTTCAAATGTTCTTTTAAGTTTTTTTTGACTATCATTTATAAATTTCCGAGTTGTTGAAATAAGTCTGTTAATTATATTTGAATCATCTTTTTTAACTTTAACCTTCTTATCATCATATTTACTTTTTTGGTTGTCGTCCATCTATATCTAACTCCTATAAAACTCCATCTATATCTAACTCCTATAAAACTAATTGGTCTATTAAAATAATACCATTATTTCTTTTATAAGTTAAAAAAATCAAAATACTTTTATAAATGTAATTATAATATAGATTTAATTTTGAAATTTTATAAATGTAGAGTTAAAAAATTTTCATTTAATATTAAAATTTTAATATAAATAAATATTACAAAAATTGCATTTAAATTTAAAAGAGTTTTAATCGAATAGAATAGTTAATTATTATAAATTAAGAATATGAATTTGCCAAACTTTTGGAGTTTTAAAAATGAAAATAGGCAATGATGAAATTGCAATAGATTTTTTACCTGATCGAGCGAGAAGTTATGTAGTAAATATCTTCAAATTTCTAAAAACAAATTATGCAGATAAAATAAATTCAATGATGGTATTTGGGTCTAGCTTAACTGGGGATTTATGTGAAACAAGTGATTGTGATTTAATTTGTATTCTTAAAGACAATTCTACACAAAAAGATATCCGTTTTATTAGAAAAGTTGCTCGAGAATTCGCTATAAAATATGGGTTCTTTAATAAACCTCATGGTTTTCTTGAAAGAGTTTTAAGTATAATGGATACATCCACAGGAATGTTCATCTCGTTATTTGTGTGTAAAAAAACTGACTTTATTAATCTACGTTTTTCAAAAATGTTTAACGTAAATAGTTTCGTTTCATTGGTACTGGCACCAACAAATTTGGTCATTGGTACTGTTTTAAACAGGTGTAGACATATATATGGTGAAAATTTATTAGAGAAATTACGAAAACCTAAACGATTCTTTGTTCAATTACTAAAAAATATGGTTTTGAACCTTTTAGTATCCATAGTAAGTTTCTTATTATATCCATTTACGCCTAAAGCCACAAAATATGAAATAGAATCATTAAAATGGTCTATGTTGTCCAGTTATTATTATATTAAAGGAACGAGGCCTAGTATTGAAAAAATATGTTATTATTTTATCAACCGTGGAATTTCTAAAAAGTATATTTCCAATTTTAAAAAGTTAAGAGATGGATTTCACCAAGATATTAAATTTGGAATTTCAACTCCTCTTAAAATTATACAAATTCATATTTTAGGACTGAAATTATCTGGAGTTCCCTAATTTTTTAATTATTAATTTTTATTACATCTTTTTTTAAATTAATTTTTAATTTAGATGATTATAATTCTGATTATCTATATTTTTTTCTTATATTCAATAGATTATATTCAATAGATATATTTAGTTATTATGAGACTATTATATCATTTATTAAGACAGACATCAAGCCAGTTATTACCGATTAAGGGTAAATAAAATATAAAAAAAGTGTATATAGTGATAATAGCAATGTAAATAAATGCATTCTACAGATATCTAATGTTGTAGAAAGATAATGGTACTTTAGCATCAAACATTGCATTCTCTATTGAAGAGCTAGAAGTAAATTTATAAAGAGATAATTCTTAATTTAGGTCTAACTTAGAATCCAAATTTGGTAAAAAACCTTAATTTTAATAACATATTTCAATCAGTACAATAGAATATTATAAGAGGATTAATTAAAATGGAAGAATCAGAAAGACAGAATCTAAAAGAGATGTTTTTAAATACTATTACGGATTTAATTGAAGAAAAGAAGAATTCACCTAAATATAATGAAAAATTAAAAAGTTTAAATGTAGATATAAACTTAATCCTTGAAAACGTAGATATTTTTACTATCAAGTTCAGAAATGGTGATTATAAAATTGAATCGGGAGTTAAATCTGATGTAGCAAAATTAGAAATCAAATCAAATTTCGAGAATTTTTTTAAATATAGTAGCAGAGAGATTGGTGATTTCAAGGCATTGTTGACAGGAAAATTAAAAGTAAAAGGCAAAAGGCGGTTATTTTTATTATTAAAAGTAGGTACAATTTTAAAAATAATTCCTGGAAAAAATTTAGAGAAATAATACCTCTTAAAATAAAATATTTAATATATATTATAAAGTTAAAAATTAATTTAGATGTAAAAAATGAATGGGTATATTGGTAAAATATTAAATATAAATTTGAGTGATTTTGCAATAGAAACGATACCGCTGGACATAGAATTAGCTAATAAATATCTGGGTGGAAGTGGTTTGGCATGTCGGTTATTATATGATATGGTAGACAAAGATACTGACCCTTTAAGTCCAGAAAATGTTTTAATTATAATGACTGGGCCATTAACCGGCACATTAGGACCTAGTGTGGGAAAATATGCTATTTGTGCAAAATCTCCTTTGACTGATATTTGGGGTGAATCTAATTCTGGTGGAATGTTTGGCCCCGAATTAAAATATGCAGGTTTTGATGGAATTATTATCAAGGGTAAATCAGACACACCTGTATATATTTGGATTCATAATGAAAAAGTAGTAATCAAAGATGCAAAAAAATTATGGGGTAAAAAAATTACACGCGTTCAAAACATGATTAAAAAAGAATTAAATGATGAAAATGTTAAAATTGCAGCTATTGGGCCAGCTGGAGAGAATTTAGTAAAATATGCCTGTGTAATCAATGACTTCGGAAGAGCGGCTGGCCGGACTGGTATGGGCGCAGTATTTGGCTCAAAAAACCTAAAAGCTATTGCTGTAAAAGGCAATGGTAGCATTAATATTTCTAATTCTACAAAATTAGCAAAAAATGGTATTAAAGCTATTGATACAGTAAAATCAAGTTTCAAAACTCAAATGTTTTCAGCTTTAGGTACTTCTGGATATTGGGATTATGCTACCACTTTAGGCGATTTATCGTTTAAATATTTTACTCAAGGTACTTGGGAAGATGCGCCAAAAGTTTCAGGTTCTACATTAGCTGAAACTTTATTAATAAAAAATTCATGCTGTTTTGCATGTCCGATATGTTGTGGAAGAGTCGTCCAAGTTAAAGAAGGTAAATATAAAACTGAAGGAATAGTAAAAGGGCCCGAATATGAGACTATTGGAGCATTTGGAGGCGCGCTTCTTGTAAATGACATGGCAGCTATTCAAAAGGCGAATGAATTATGTGATGAATATGGACTAGATACTATTAGTTGTGGTGTAACTATTGCATATGCCTATTATCTTTATGAAAAAGGAATTTTAAAAAAGGAAGATGTGGGCTTTGAATTATCGTGGGGTGATATTGACCCAGCCTTAAAACTAATTGAAATGATTACAAAAAGAGAAGGATTTGGTGATATATTAGCAGAAGGCTCCTATAGAACTGCTTTAAAATTAAATGCTCCTTTAGAAGAAGTGGCTGTTGTAAATAAAATGGAAGTGCCTTTTCATGACCCCCGAGCCTTTTTCGGAATGGCAATCACTTACGCTACATCCCCAAGAGGTGCATGCCATATGACTGCTGATAATTATGAAACTGATTTAGGTTCTCCTGAGCCTGATATGGGAATAATTCCAGGAGACCGTCAATCTATTGAAGGAAAAGCGCAAATCGTTGCTAATTTACAAAATTATAGGGCTATTTATGGTTCAGCAATAATGTGTAATTTTTCGTTTCCAACAGCATCAGAGTTTGCTTCACTATTGACTGCAGTTACTGGAAATAAAATAAAAATTGATGACCTAAAAATATTAGGCGAGCGATTAATTAATTTAAAGCGTATTTTCAACATTAAAATGGGTTTAACAGCAAAAAATGATAAATTACCCGAAATATTATTACGACCACTTGAAGGGGGGACTGAAGGAAAAGTTCCTGATATTGATTCAATGTTAAAAGATTATTACAAATATAGAGATTGGAACCCAGAAACTGGAAAACCTAGCAAGAAAAAACTGGAAGAATTAGGTTTAGAAGAATTTATTAAAGATATATGGGAGTGATAATTTTGTCAATAAAAAAAGTAATAGTTGTAAATTATGAGAAATGTACTGGATGCAAGTTATGTTCTTTAATTTGTTCATTATATCACGAAGCTGTTATATCACCATTTCTTTCAAGAATAGACCACATCGAATTTTCAGATAAAGAAAAAGGATTTATTTTTGTCCCTGTAACATGCGAGCAGTGTGAAGAACCCATCTGTATGTATTCATGCCCCCGAGATGCATATTATATAGATGAAAATACAGGTGCGGTCTTAATTAATGAAGAAAAATGTGTGCACTGTAGAATTTGCGTATTTACATGCCCATTTGGCGGCGTCTTAGTAAGTCCAAGTGGTCGCGTTTTTAAATGTGATTTATGTGGTGGCGATCCTGAATGCGTAAAAATATGTCCGTCTAATGCAATTACATATGAGGAACCTGAATCGTCAATTTCAGACAAAAAAAAGGAAACAGCTAAAAAATTATTAACTAAATAAAAAAAATTAAATTTTTTTTGAAATTAAAGTGTTAGGGCTTTTCCATCAAACGCAGCTTTAAATAATTTTTGGAAATCTTCTTTTGATGGCATTGGTCTAGTTGTAGAAGTACATGAATCCATGTCTGCATTAGCAACAACTAAATCGAAATTTTTTTCAAAATCTTCAGATGAAATTTCCATTTCTCGATAAGATAATGGTGCGCCGGTCGCTTTTAAAAGTTCCCTAACTTTTTTAACTAGAATTTTTGATGCTTTCAAGTCATCTTTTTCTTCGATTGCAAGTGCCTGCCTCCCAAGTTCAGCAAACATCTTTTTCGGTTCATCAGCGGCTAAAATTTCATATTCCATGATATAAGGCAGAGCAACTCCCACGCAAAAACCATGCGGTTTATGGAACACTGCACCGACAGAATGACCCATTGAATGGGCAATTCCAGCTTGAGAATTTCCAAAACCCAATCCCGCAATAGTTGCTGCATTGTGCATATTTTCTCGAGCTACCATATCTGACCCATTTTTAACTGCTTTTTCTAAATTTTCGAAAACTAATTGAGTTGCTTTAATACACATAGCATCTGAATAAATATTTCTCCATATTGATACATACCCTTCTATTGCATGGGTTAATGCATCAATTCCTGTAGATGCTGTTAAGGATGGAGGCATCTTGGCAGGAAAAATTGGGTCTATTATTGCAACATCTGCTATTATTTCTCGAGATGCTAATAACAATTTTCGGCGTTCCTTAACATCCGTTAAAACTACCGCCCAAGTAACTTCAGCTCCAGTTCCAGATGTAGTAGGTATTTGTATTAATTTACATTTTTGATGTAATTTAAAAGAAACAAAAGGAGATAAATCTTCTAATTTCATATCTGGTTGCTCATATATGAAATCTATTGCTTTAGCTGAATCCATTGCAGAACCACCACCAAGTCCAATTATAATATCTGGTTTATATTCTGAGCAAATTTCTCCACCTTTTTTTACGGTTTGGACTGATGGATCTGGTTCTACTTCATTAAAAACCTTGACTTCAATTTTTGATTTACTAAGCTTTTTGCTAACAATTTCTACAAAACCTAATTTTTCCATTACTTCATCTGTAACTATAAAAGCTTTCGTACCTTTAATTTGTTCAAGATAATCTACTGCACCATCACCAAAGACTAATTTAGGAGCATTCCAATACCACAATACACTTCATCTCATTTAATATTTTTAAAATTCCACATTTTCTACTTCTGTAACACAATTAACTAATTCTACTGCTGCTTTTGTAGCTCTCATAATCTTAGCCATGTCACCTTCTAATTTAAACTTCCCAGTCATTAATCCTTGAATAGGATCTAATTCCTTTTTAGCAACTTTAACCCAATTAGAATATGACCCACTCATTATAAACTCTGCTTCTTTATCAGATCCTACAATTGCTGTTCCTCTGCATTTACCATGCCATAAATCAACATAAAGTCTTACTTCTTTTGTTCCATCTTCAAATTCCATCACAAAAACAAAGTCGCCTTCCCATGTTTCAGCTGCTTTATTATATGCTTCACTTTCATTTAACTTTTGGCAAAATTGTTTGCCCCATTCTTCAGATCCAAATTTGACCATTTTTATACCTCTAAAAAACGATTTTTATTATTTAGTATTATAATTATATTATTTTTTAAATTTATAAATTAATATCATCTTGTCGTCATTAAAATTAGCAATTTTATTTAAGACTTTTTTTATTAATAATAGATACTTTAAATTTAGTAATAAGATAATTCACTATTTCATCCGTTCTAATTCTTTTAATCTTTTTATATGCTTTATCTTTTGATTAGATAGAATTTTCTGATAATAATAATCTGATGGTATTTCATAAATACTATCTTGAATATTATTAGAACCTAAATCATTTTTATATTTAATAAGTAATCTTTTTTTAAATACCAAATAGTTAATATCTTCGTCTGTAAATCCTAAATCTTTAAGATCGCTCTGAGTTATTTCTTTCATTGAATTTTCTTTAATAATTTTTTTCTCCATTTTTTCTATTTGATCGAGAATTGTTCCATATACTTTTTCGATTTTTTCTTCAAAAGGCATTAAATCACAAAGTCTTTTTTTAAATAATATTTTAATTCTAAATTTTTTTAAATATTTCTCATTAAAAAAAAGCAGTACCGACAAAAATAACATATTAACATTATTTATTGTTATTTTTTTCATTAATTTATGACTATTGGATTTATATAATGTCTCTTATTAATATATTAAAAGAGAAAATAAGAAAATTTAGAGATTTATTATATCTTTGAAAATTCAAATTTTTTAGAATATCTAACAAATTTTCCAGTATTTTTTCAAGTATAAACCATTTATCATAGACTTATTAGTCTCATAATTGTAAAATATTTTAAACTAAACTTAAAATCTTTAGAAGCATTGATAATTTAATCGGTACTAGACTAGGTTGTTATATTAATCCACCAAATAGGACTCTCTGAAAAGTGATAGGTAGAATATCCATATTGGTTTACTTTAGCTCTGTATTCATCATAGTTAAGGGCCATTTGTGAACGATTATTCAAATTTTGCGAATGCCATTTTTCCCAAACTGCGTTATTCATTAACCCGAATACAGGTATGTATTGCGTATTGCCCCATGCTACACATTCAATATTAAAATATTTTCCAACATAACCTAATAGTTCTCCAGATTTTATTATTTCTCCATTTGTGATATTTGGTATTGCAGATATGTTATATATTTCTAAATCTAATTCAAAATCATTAATTGTATAATTCGTGCTTGTAGAATTAATATATCTTAAAATGATAACTGGATTTTTAAATGAGGGACTGTCAACTCTTTCAATTCTTGCTGTAAAAGGAGCTTTAAATTCAGTAGAATATCCATTCGGATTTACTTTATTCGGATTTAATTTGAACATGACACTCCATGAAACATTTTCGTTAAAATAATTATCTTCAGTATCATATAGAATATTTGGCATATATGAGATTGCTCCTATTTTAGAAATATTAATAAAATTATTATCTATTATCTGAGGAAAAGTTGTATTTTTTAGCAATACATAGTCTCCCGGGTCACTAAGTGAAAAACTATAGCCCATAGCAAAACTCTCTTGCGCTTCTTGTTCCGTTTTAATCATTAATTCCCGACTTATAATGCCTCGTTCTTTATATTTTTCAAATAAAGAGTTTGATAAAATTTCAAACCATGAAATTGTTTTAAATCCTCTTGTCACCGCTATATCTGTTGAACACCATTCACGAGCGTCCATATATCCTAATAATTGCCATGCATGGACATATTGAAATATTTTTAGATTAGTAGGTTCAATATTTATGTGAAATAACTTTACTATAATTGACGGATGAAGTACTGATTCTATCCAAATCTGGTGCCCTTGAATTGTCCCATCTGAAAACCGGTGTTTTTCCCAAAAAATATTGACTATTCTCCCTTCAAACGGAGAAAAAACCTTTATTTTATTACTTGAATTTCCCCAATTAAAAAGGGGTATAAAATAATGCTTATCGGAATATTGAGAATTATCATCCGGATAACCATGACCTAATGTGGAATGAAACTTACCTATTGCATATATTTTATCTAATTCCGTCCAATCTTCTTCAACAAATCTTGGGGTGGGACCTAAATTATCGAAAATAATTGGTATAAACCATGTTATGAATAAAATAAATATTATACTTGATACTATTATGACCCATTTTATTGATTTTCTCAATTTTATTCACATTATTATTTGAAATATATTTTCTTTTTATTAATGCCTAATTTTTATAAAAATTCAGATTTTACATTTTTTCTATATGAAATAAATAAATATTTTAGTCATAACCTAAATTTAATAGTATCTATCAAAATAAATTGAAATTATGCAAAAGACCATCAATTTTTTCAATATACTTTTAGGCATCAATAAATTTGAATAACATTTTCTTTTTTAAATTGAAAAATAAAATATTTGAATTAATTAAAGCTGTAATCTAGATAATTCTAATTCTAAATTTTTTAAAAAATCTATTAAAAAGTCTTCTAAATCATTAATATTTGTCATAATATTTTTAAAGATGATATTTTTAACATCCGTATTTTGGGCGGTTCTTAATTCTTCCAATTTATTTTCATCAATCAATTGATAGAATGTGGATAATTTGATCCGAAGTTTTTGAATCATTTCAGGTAGAGAAATTTTAGTGTCTTTTACTCTATTTATTATAGCATCTAAATACTTTTTATTTTTTAATGACTTATAACTCATATTTATCACATGCTTTTTAAAATCTAAAAAGAGAAATCAATTCTCAAAAGACCAATTGTTTTTAGATACATTTTAATTTATTTTAATGTTAGAAAAGTTTAATAATTTAATTAATAATTGTAATAAAACAAATAAAAAACAAAGAGGGATTCGATGTCAAAAGCAAATGAAATGGTCGAAATTTTGAATAATTCGATGTCCCCAGGAGTTACCTCTGTAATAATTCATACTAAAGATTATATTTACTTAATTTATTCATTAGACCCAGAAAAGAGCAAATGGAAAGAAGTATCCTATACATTTGATGGTAGCAGTTTAGATATTAGGGAACTGGACGCTCCCAAGGCGTTAATGTATCTCATTGAAGAATTAACAAGAGGACTTCCCGGTTATATACCTGATATTCCTTTTATAAAAGACCAAAATGAATTAGAAGAATTAATTAAAAAGGTTAAAGGTGAATAATTAATTCACTATCCATTATTTGGAACCTAAAAAATTTAAATGCATTATTTTCTATTTTTTTTATTCTAAATTAATAAACTTGTTTTTAAAACAATTAAAAAAATAATAATTTCAATTTATATTCTATATTCATAAGCGAAAATCAAATTAGAATATTAAAAATCGGTGAGATATGGATAAAGTAGGAAATTTTTAATTTTCACGGAATTTTTCATGATTTTTTTAAAAGAAAATTCATGATTAGAATTGCGAGAAAAATAGATTTTACACTATTTTTTCTTGAAGTTTTTAACTTTTAGGATATTACAAATTAAATTTAATGTTAATACAGAAATTTTGTTAATTAATAGTAAAAATTTGATAACTAATCAGAAAATAATATCGTATTTATTTTAGATATATTTTTGATTTACAGGTATTAAGCCATGGGCTATTTTTATTGAATTATTAATCACATTTTCGATAAAAACTTCTGAAAGTTTAACGGAAGAGACAATATCATATCCTTTAGCAATATTACATGCAATAGAACTGGAAAATGTGCATCCAAGGCCATGGAAATTACCTTTTACGCGCTTTTTTTTAAAATAATAAAACTTTTTACTGTAATATAATGTATCAAAGACTTCAGAAATAGATGGATTAATGTGCCCTCCTTTAATTATAACTGATTTAGTCCCTAATTCTATGATTTTTTTACAGGCTTTTTTTACATCGGATTGATTAGATATTTCAATTTGTGATAATATTTTTGCTTCTTCTATGTTCGGGGTAATCATCGTAGAATATGGAATTAAGCTTTTACACAATGTTGAAACATAATCACCTTTAATTAGGTCTGTTCCACTTGTTGATCTCATGACCGGATCAATGATTATATCAATTCCTAAATTCTTAATTTTATTAGAGACAAGTTCAATAATTTCTGGGCTCAATAACATCCCAATTTTAATAGTCCTAATATCATAATCTTCTAAAAGTGCATCTAATTGGCTTTCAATAATATCTAGCGGCAATCTATATATTTTTTTAATTTTTTTAGTATTTTGTGCGGTAATTGACGTAATTACACAGACACCCCATAAGTCGTGCATCATTATTGTCTTTAAATCTGCTTGTATTCCAGCGCCACTGCCGCTATCTGAACCCGCGATTGACATTACTGTGTATTTCATTTTCTATCACAAAAACTAATATTTTTTATATTCACTAAATTAAAAATATTTAGATACTTAATTTTTAATTATAAAAGATGGTATAAAAAATGAAGCATTTGTTAGAAACCAATGTGGGTGCAAAAAGACTTCAAAATAAAAAAATATTGTTGTATGGGACTTGTATCGAAGATAGATATCCTAAAATTCTAAATAAATTCTTAGAAGAGAGAGAACCATTACATATATGTTTAGAAACATATCATATGGACCAAGTAGGTTATAAGCTTGCAAATATAATAAAATATTCAAAAATTAAAGACTTGACTATTTTAACCATTGATGGAAGTCCACATTGCTTTCAATTACAAGTATTAGGTCAAGATCTTATTCGTCATTTCAAATTCGATCTAAAAGTAACGCATTGGGTCATCGAAAAAGGCGAATTAATTGAAATTCCATATAATATTATTACAATAGCAAGACATTTCCATCGAGTTAAAAAGTTGGCTGAAAATACCGATTAAGAAATAATTCCCACGGTTATAATGGTAGTGAATAAAATTTGATGGCGTTTGCAGTAGTTTCATCTGCAACTTTATTTAGACCGATTTTTTTCAATTCCGAAATTTTTTTAGCTGCAAAAATAACTTTATATGGTTCATTTTTTTCTTTATCAGGTGAAAGAAAGGGTGAATCTGTTTCAATGACCATATTTTTAAGTGGGCATTCAATTGCAATTTTCTGATGAATTTTACGATTAACAACTGAAGTAGGAACTGAAATTAACCAATTATTATTGATTATACGTTTTACTAGTTCTACTGGACCACTATAACAATGCATTAAAACATTACTAGCATTCTCATCCTCCAAGATATCTATAGCTTCTTTTTCAGCCTCTCTAGAATGCACAACAATTGGTTTATTAATTTTTTTAGATAATTTAATAAATTCCCGGAATGCAATTTCCTGATATTTTCTGTCTTTTTCATTTTTTACCCAATGGTAATCAAGTCCGACTTCTCCAATTGAGACAATTGAATTTGAGTTTTCAAGAATTAGTTTTTTTATATATTTAACTGACTCTTTGGTATATCCAGGAGGATGAAGCCCAAGTGAATGGAATACATAGTTATTATACTTTTTAATCAATAATTTTACTTGGTCAATTTTCTTATCAATTGTACATGTGATAATTGCAACAAGATTATTGCTTTTAGCTCTAGAAATAACCTCATCAATGTCTTTTCTATTTCTATTATAGTCCAAATGGCAATGGCTATCAATTAAACGCATTAAAATCATCTTATCATATTTATAAAATTAAGGTTAGAATAATTATAAAAATAAAATTTTATTAAATTAACTAGGTGCTGATGATATTCCTCGGAATCTGAAACCACAATTTGTTGATGATGTACCCATGCAGGATTGAAGCACATTATTATTTTTCAACTAAAGATATGAAAAGAAAAATAAAGGAAATAATTTAGAAATCATCATATCTGTCATAATTTTTAATTTTTTTAATTGCTTTACTCTTTAATCGAGGATATTTTTTCTGGATCTTTTTAATGGCTGGAATGTCCTCTTCTATATAGTCTTCCATATTTTCATCGAGATCATCATCAATCATTTTATTTCTATTTTGCATTGCAACCCATTGACCACACTTACCATCATCACGAAAACTTCTTTTTAAACAATAGCTATAATTACAATTTCTACCAGTACAGTAATCCCCCGGTACAAATAGACATTCAACGACCTTTTTGTTCTTTAGTTGAATTATTCTACCTTTTGCTTTTTTGCTACATCTTAACTGGTTGCAAAGTGGAGTACAATATTTAGGCCATCGTGGCATTTTATACACCAATTGTGATTTTCTGGACAATGTTTTACTTTTAACATCTTTATCATTTGCATTTAATCTTAATTAATTATATAAATGATTTACCCATTAAAAATATTTTTCAAAAATTTTCTGATCACTTTTTAAAAAATTAGAGTTATACATATTTATTTAAAATTTTAATGTTTGTTTCTAATTTACTAATATTATTTTTTAATTTTTCTCTTCTTTCTTCATATTCACTATCTGAATATTCACCTGCGATGTGTCTGGCTTTTAGTAATTCCAAATTTTCAATCATTTTATCACGTTCAAGTCGCATATTACGTACCCATATATTGATTTTAACTTTCTGTTGTGCAAATTTATTTTCTAAATATTTTGTCTTTTCTTCATATTCTTCGCGAAGCCTCTTATAAGCACTTTCGGAAACTTCTCCCAAAGAAAATGCATTTTGAAGTTTTGCAATTCTACTTTCTATATCTGCTTTTTTCTTTTGCAACTCCTCAAATGGTAAATCTACCAAATCTGATTCTAAGCTCCTTTTTTCTTCTTTAAGTTTATTAATTTTTTCGCCTAATTTCTTAACTTCATCTTCTATTCCCTCCGTATCATCACCTGTTAACTTTAAAGCTAGCTGTTCTATCTGATTTCTTATTTCTGTAAGTTTGGAATCTATCAATTCAATTTTTGAACGTAATTCCAACTGAAATAAAACATTTTCCGGAATTTCTTCTTCTTTAATTGGTACTTTTTCTGGTTCAGGTTCTTTTACCACAGTTGTAGCAGGTTCTTGACTTTTTTGCTCTTTTTTCTTTATATTTTTTTCAATTCCAATAACCTTTTTCCCACAAAATGGGCAAAATTTATCTGTCTTACGAATATTTCTTCCACAATAGGGACAAATTGTATTTTTCTTGCTGCTCATAAATTATCACAATTTAGATTGATAGTTTTATCATTAATTTATACAATTTTTTTTATTATAATGTTTGGCTTTTTTGATGTTGACCTATCAAGAGATATTCTCAAAATGATATATTAAATCTTGGAAAGTAGTGAATTAAAATATTGATGAAATATTATTCACAATTTTTTTATTAAAATTCACAAGTTATATTAAAAACCTAAATGATTCTAAAAATGAAAATTAAAATTTTGACCAATGAGACAACTTATGTATAAAAATAATAAAAAAATTGTATTTTTTCAATAATTGAATTCCAAATATGTTGTTTTATACTTTATATGCATAAAATTAATCGATGTTAATATAATAATTTAATAAAATTTGGTGCTTATTTATTATTTCGTAATTATTTTTAAGAATTCAACTCTTTGAGAAAACATATTTTTTTTTAATTACCATGGCGCTTTTTTTGTATTTTTTATATTTATATGAGAAAAGTTTGGAAATAAATGATCTTATTACTGTTTTAAAAAGAGATATTAATGTTTTGCGAAGAAATGCTTAAATATTATAATAAAATGATCTATTGACCCAGTTAAAAAGGTAAATATATATCAGATTCCAATTGTTAATCCATCTATTTACCTTATTATCATAAAATTTTTTATTTTTTATAAAATTAATTGAATATTTATAAAAAAGATTGGCAGATGATTAAAAATCAAATTCTTTTTCAATATTTATTAAAAAATTATAAAATTAGACTATAAGAATAAAAAATTGATAATTAAAATCATAAGTTTAAAAAATTCGTAATCCAATTAAAATACTGAATATTAAAACTTACTAATAAAAATTTCATATTTAAATAAACAAATCAGAATTATTTAGAGGAAAGATCAAATGGACAAAAGTTTTGAATCAATTGGTGCAAAATTGGACTCGATTTCACAGAAAATAGATAAATTAACATTATCTATTAAAGCTTTAACTATTGAATTCTCAAAAATTAACGAAAATCTTGTTGATAATTTATCAAAAATTTCAAAACAAATTGTTGCGTTTAATGAGAATATTAATGATAGTTCAAGTAAAGAATTTGAGCGGTCTACTAAACTTTTAAATGAAATCTATGCTAATATCAACAAATTCTCGGATTTACCGACATCTAAAATAAGTGATATTAGTTTAAAATTAGAATCTATTTTTAATACAATTGAACAGATTGTTGACCCAGAAATTTTGAATGCCGAATTGGTTAAGATTAAAAATTTTATATCAAAAATTGAGTGAAAATAATGAATAATGAAATAATTCCATTTATTACTTCTGTAACTACTGAATTAAACGATCGAATTGACGAAATAATGACGCTTATTAGCGCATTAACTGATTCAATTCAAGGATATGTAAAATCGGTTCAAAATGCAATAAATGATGTTGGCATTAAAGTTCAAAATATGATTGAAGAGAGCGCAAATAACAAAAAATATGTATCAGAAGCTTTTTCAAAAATAGTAAAAAGGATTGCTTTAAAATTGAAAGATATTTCATCTGAAATAAATAAAAATATATCTCCAGATGTTAAAAAATCTCTTGAATCATCTTCAAATATTATTGATCTTTTGGACAAAAAAATAACCGATTTACAGTTGGTTCAAGTAATAATTGGATTGAGTTCAATTGTTGATTTTTTAAATTCAGAGGTATATTCAAAAAAACCAGAAATTTCAGGTATTTTACAAACTGAGCAAAAAGTTGTGCAGACTCAGGGCACTTCCTTTACACCTACCAAACAGGAAGGGCAAAAACCAATATATTATGAAAAAGGGGCCAAGACAAAAACAATGGAAGAAATTTTAGAAGAACAACGAAGACGAAAAAAAATGATGATGAAATATCGATAAAAAGATATTTTCATTGTAAAAAGCTTGATGGTCTAATAACATGATCTTCATCATCATCTTTTTTAGGTGTAGTATTTAAACCAGCCTTAAATTCCTGAGTAATTTCTGAGGCTGGAATCTCAGTTTCTTTAGAATCTTCTTCTGATTTTATATGACTGGGTTTATATCCGATTTTTTTCATTATATCTTTAATATCATCTATAATTGAATTTAACTGAAATGCTTGAATACCCTTCTGTAGTTGACCAACAATGTCTTGGAGTGAATTACTCATTTCAGCTAAACCTTCGGGGTTTGTATTGGATATACTCTTTATTATATTATTTGTCTCAATTAAAAGTTGTTGGTTTTTCTGTATTAATTGGTTGTTCTCTTGGACCGATTTTACTAAACTTTGGAGCAATTGGATAATATTATCCATATAAGCAGATAATAATTGTGTTATATTTGACATTAAATTACCTCATTAATTGAATTGTTTAAATGATGAATTTCTATAAATAACTATTGTCTTTTATTATCATACTTAATTTTTTATATTTAATTTATATCTTAAGAATATGGCAATTCCTAAAAATTGGATATCAAGAGATGGCGATGTTATTTTAACCACAGACAATTTTATAATGTATACTTTTGGCTATGACCACCCTAAAGATAAGGTTATTTCATATTTAAAATATATCCCTGAAAATTTAATAAAATTATTTAATTTACCCTATATAGAACATAAATGGAAATTTAAAAACGTCATAATGAGACGTCCTAAAGAGTTATATAGTCCAGAAATTTTTAATGAAATAATTAATGTCTTCAAAAATCACTTCCCCAATTATGTAGATTATTCTAGTCATCTTCAAAAAGAAATAATAGTTGTCCCATATTCAAATATTAAAAAAATTTTTACACCTGATTTACAGTTTAAAAGATTATTAAAAAAGGAAATCTTGGACAAACATGAATCTATTGCAATTGAATTGATAAAATTACTCTCTTATAACTCAAATGTACCGCTTGAATCGTTTGGTATTCATGGATCTACTTCCTATCAAATGCATTCAGAACAAAGTGATGTAGATATTGCTATTTATGGCAGTGATAATTATTTTAAAGTTAAACAGACTGTAAAAGAACTTGTAGATAAAAAAATTATCACTTACAATGTAAAAATTCAAACAGATAAATACCGGTTAAACCGGGGAAAATATAAGGAAACTGATTTTGTTTTTAATGCAATTAGGACTTTAAAAGAGACAAAAAATAATTATGATACATTCCAATTTAAACATATTATAGGAGTAAAATTTAGTTGTCAAATAATAAATAATACTGAATCTGTATTTAGGCCAGCTATTTATAAAGTAAGCAATGTAAAACTAAATAAAAAATTAGATATTGATGAGAATAAGATAGTAGAAGTAGTATCAATGATTGGAGAATATAGGAACATAGCAAATGAAGGTTCTTATATAAAAGGATTTGGTATGTTAGAAAAAGTAAAGAATTTAAAGCAATCAAAAAAATATTATAGAATTATTATTGGTTCGGGTGTTCAAAAAGAATATATTACACCAAAATAGTTATTATAGTTCATTGATTTTTTTAATAAATAAAGTCCTAATTTTTTGTTCATCAAAATCTTTATCTATTGATTCTATTAATATAGATTTCCGTAAATTTAATATATTTTCTCTTTTATCAATAAATTCAGGTTTTTGGATTAGTTCAGAAACTATTTTTCTTGTCAATTTATCATAATATTCGGACTTTCCTGGTGTATTTTTAATTTTTTTATTTTTTTCAATTAAATTAATGTCTAATTTATCTTGAAGAAGCGTGAGTATTTTATCTACATTTTCTTCGAGATTTTCGCCGCGATTATTTACTACAAATATTGGGCGATCCCACAAATAATCACTAGGGGGGTCGAATTTTTTTGATACATTTTTTATTAATTCTTGGGGTATAGGAATACCTCGTTTAATATTCCATTCTAATGCGCGTTCTAAATCTATTTTAAACATTATTAGAAAAAAGTTACAGTTCTTTTTTAAGGCAATTTTATAAAAATCATGTCTCATTGATTTATAATAATTCATATCATCATTTATAACAACATCATTATAATCTAAAGCATAATCTATAAATTTAAGTGTTAGAGTCCTCACCATTTCTTCTCTATCGGGTAAAAATTTCTCTGACAAAATTGGGATCATTTTTCTTATTTGATCTGACCCAATTACCATTGTTTTTTTGTTAAATTTTAATTCAATCCTTTTTGCTAATAAATTTGCTAATGTAGTTTTTCCAGATGATGGTATTCCCATAAAAATGATTAAATTTCGCATTATTTAGATCCCTAAATTGTGTTTAAATATAACTTTTTTTAGTTTTATTAAAAATCTGGTAATCATAATCTCAAATAAATTCTTTTTTTAAAAATAAATTGACATACTAATACGAACTTTTTACAAATAACTTTTATTGAATAATGTTATATTATTTTTTTCTTTTTTCCATGCTTTTTAGGTCATAGTTTTATATCTAAGAATTTTTCAAAAAATCACCATTGTGGCTATTCCCACCTTTTGATAGATTTGGATAATATTAACATCAAATTAAAGTAACTCATCTTTAATATAAAAGCAATAACAAAACAATTAATAATTAGAGATTCTTATATATAACTCAATAATAATTATATTAGTAGAAATTAATCCTTGGAATCATAAGAATATTCAAGATATAATTGGTTAATTAAAGTTAAAATAACACTTCTAAAAAATATAGAATTAATACAATGCTGGTAAAATTCAGGAAAAATTGTTTAATTAGTTAGTAGTGTAGTGTTTCAGCCCAAATGAAATAAAAATTATCAAATATTTAAAAATGTAATTTTTTTCTAATTTTAATATGTTAATCAGAAAATTCAAATGCTCTAAAGATTAATATATCACATTTTTTCTCATTAAATTAAAAATAATAAAACGCATATTTTTTCCCACAAAAGATTTTAGTTAAAAACTTTTAAATCTCTATTGAACATTTTAGAATTATTACCTAAATTATCTGTCCAAATGATTTTAATCAATTTAAGATAACATATAATTAGCAACATATTACATTAATTAATAGTGGTTCACAAATTTGAGGTAAAAAAATGACAAAATCAATAAATTATGTATTCGAAAAATTCCCCGAATTGGAGGAAAAAATTCCTTGGATTCCATTATTAAATAATCCCACACCTATAACCAAATTGGAAAAAATTGAAGAAAAGTTTGGATTTTCTGATCTATATATGAAAAGAGATGATTTAACAACAGAAATTTATGGTGGTAATAAGCCTCGAAAATTAGAATATACTTTTGGAAAACTTATTCATGAAAATTATGAAAGAGTTATTACTATAGGTGGAATTGGGTCAAATCATTGTTTAGCTACAGCAATTTTTGCTAAAAAAAAGTATAATGGTATTAAAGATATTAATGTATCACTAATTTTAATGAAGCAGCCATTAACTTTAGATGTACAAAAGAAACTAAAAATGTTCTATTCTCTTGATTGTGAGTTAATATATGGCGGAGGGCTACTTGGAATGGCTTATAATTATTATTTTAGAAATTTTAAAGGTGGTTATAAATTATGGGCTGGGGGAACAGATCCAATAACAAATTTGGGGCATGTCAATGCGGCTTTTGAGTTAAAAGAACAAATTGATGCTGGAGAAATTCCTAAACCTGATATAATATTTGTTACATTGGGGTCAGTTGGTACAATGGCAGGACTAGATGTCGGCTTAAATTTAGCAGGATTATCCGACATCGACTTAATAGGTGTCCAAGTTGCTATGAAAATCCTATGGTTTGGGTGTAGTGCTTATTCTCAGCATAAAAATGCTTTAAAAACTCTTAAATTATTAAAAGCTTATACTAATAATAAAATTGATCATATTAAATTAAAGAAAAGAAAAATTTTAACAGATTATATGGGAAAAGAATATGGCTATGTTACAAAAGACGGAAAAGAAGCTGTTGATATTGTTAAAGAATTAGAAAATATAAAGTTAGACACAACATATACCGGTAAAACTTTTGCAGGTTTATTAGATTACTCTGAAAAAGAAAATTTGAAGAATAAAACAATTTTATTCTGGAATACATATAATAGTAGACCATATGACCCATTTTTGAAAAAAGATCTGGATTGGAAATTACTTCCAAAAGAATTTCATCAATTTTTTAAGAAAAATTTAGAAAACTAAACGAATTAGATTTAAAATAAAAAAATATAAATGATCTTTTTTTAAACCTCTTCTTCTGGAAGAGGCTCCATACCTAAAATTTCTCTAATTTGATTTCTAATATCTCGGATTTTTTCTTCTAAATTAAAACCGCCTTCTAGTCCTAAAATTTCTTGAATATTTTTTCGTATATCCTTGATTATTTTTAGAATACCACTAGGTTCTTCTTCTTCACTCTCCCCTTCACCTTCTTCTCCCTTTAATCCAAGTAAATCTCTAATACCATTACAAATATCACTAATTATTTTGCTAATTCCTTCAGGTTCTTTTCCTTCTTCTTTTTTAGTGCCTAACAAATTATCAATAACATCTTGGACTTGTCTTGTGACTCCATCAACGAATTCTTTTGCATTATCTAAAAGTCCAGTTAAGAAATCTTTTTTTTCTGGCTCTTCATTCATTGCCTAAACCTTTTTTAAATCTATTTTTTCTATTCAATCAAATAATGACCACTTTTAGTTATTAGAAAATAAAAATGTTCCTATTTCTAAAAAATGTTTTCTTCAATTTTTTAGAGAAAATGATATGTTTATTATATTTATTTGATGTTATTGGATTTTTCCTATTAGAAAATCGTTACCATTTAAATTGTTATAATATTAGATGTATTTAGATTATTAATAATTTATTTATCCACGTGGATCTTATATATTTGAGATTTTTAGAATTAAATATATTTTTTTTTATAACCAACTTATGATAATCAAAATTAAAAGAGTGAAAATTTTATAATAACCTGTCTATTTTTGAGTACTTCTTGGTAATTGAAATGGGTTGGTATTCATTTAATAGAAATATTCTTTTAATTTGATTTTCTTTACTATCATAATCTAAAAAATTATTATCAAATTTATCTAAATAACGATTTTTACGTCCTTAGACATTATTTTTGTAAAAAGAAGAAGATTTTATGAATATAATGTTTTTAATTTTGAATTTGGAATATTCTAAAATTGATTTAACAAAAATTGATAAAATTAATTATTAAAACTATTCATTATTTGATTTAAAAAAGGTTTTAGATTTGACAAAGTAATAAATTTTAAAAAATGATTTGATTATAATGGTTTTATAATATATTTAGTTTTGATACTATCAAATTAGAATTTATTAAAATAAATCAATAGCATTTAAATTTTTGAAATTTAATAAACAATCCATAAAACTTAAAATTAATTTAATTGTATCAAAATCATAATAAAATAGATTTAATTACAAATAAATTGACCGAAAATGCGGATTAAAGTTATTTTACTAATAATATTATTGATTGGGTTATCTTTAACAGCGATTGGACTAACGCTTGCTCAGTTTTACACTGCTCCAATTGCTAATATCTCTTCAAATGCTGGATTAAGTCTTCTGGGGGTTTATTTTTGAACTTAAAGCACCGTAATTATATAATTCGAGGCGCAAGGTTAATTAGCCAGATATTCTTTTTAATTTTGTTTGGAAATATTACAATTATTTTTGGATTCTTCTTAGGTTTTGATGCTCTTAAATCTGCTTCAATTGGTATCCCTGTTCCAGTTAATCAGCCCATAGGAGCACCTTACACGAATGCATTTAATATTTTTGAATTAATCCAATGGGAATTTTCTCACGCAATTTTCCCGTTTTTATCAATTGGGCTTTTATGTATATTTGGCGTCATTTTCGGTAGAGGATATTGCGGGTGGGTTTGTCCATTTGGGCTTATCCAGGATATAATGAATTGGCTACCTGTTCATAAAACGGTACCGTCAAAAGAAACTAACCAAACTTTTAACAAAGTAAAGTATATTTTTTTATTTATCTCTCTATTTGTAGCCGTTTGGGCTGGTTATTTAGTAATGACTGGGGTAATAACTGAAACAAATCGAGATTTATCGCAATTTTCAATTTTTGTAGATATTTTTTCAGCCCCTATATCACCAAGTAATACATTGTTTTCGTTAATTCCAACTGCTATTATTGAAGCCCCTTTTACAAGTATTGGCGGATCTGTCTGGAATATATTTTTAGCTTATCCGTGGTTCTTTTTTAGAGTAATATTTTTACTTGTAATCCTCCTTATTAGTGCATATATTTCACGATTCTGGTGTAGGTATTTTTGTCCTACTGGGGCACTAACGGGTCTATTTAATAAATTCAGGCTTATTTATTTGGGGAGAGACCCCGGCAAATGTGTAGGAAAAAAATGTAAAATATGTCAAGATGCATGTCCAATGGGTATCAGAATCTTGGACACACCATTTCAAAGAATTGATTCATCAAATTGTATAATGTGTTTAAAGTGTTACACTGCTTGCGATAAAAATGCAATAAAAATTAAAATATTCTAAGATTTTAAGTTAAATTAAATTCTATATCTCATTTTTAAATACTTTTAAAACAAAATTATCTATCTATAGACATATTAAATTAAATTTTATTTTTCCCACTTTAATTTTGACATTTAAATATTAAATATTAAGGCATAGATTATTCCTGATATTAATACAATCAACCCGCAAACTAAAAAAATAAGCAATAATTTAGTATTATTGTCAATAATAAAATACATCCTTAATTGAATGAAATTCATAAATTTTAGTTGAAAATTATTTAATAAACTTCAGATAATATAGATCCTTATTAATAAAATGCAATAATTTTTACTTAATATAAATTATTATTATCTTGATAAAATACAATACAAGTGATTTATTTATGGATCAAACAAATAAATTAAACAAATCTTTATTCGAATCATTAACACAAAAGTGGTGTTTTTATTTAATATTAATATTAATTTGGATGTTTATTCCAATAATTGTTTCTAAGAATTTTGACTATACGCAAATAAATCAGATAGTCAAGGAAGCTCTTATGTTTGGTCTGGTTCCATATGTAATAATTCAACCAATTTTACATATTATGATTATAGTGATGGTCATTGGAATTTTTATTTTTAAGAATAAATTTAGAAGATTTTTCAGTATCTGGGTCGCCATTAATTATTTTTTAGTAGCATTTTTGCAAAATATAGTAATGACTATTACTTATGGACTTGTTTTTTTGACTCAAAATTTAATTTTGATGGTAATAATCGGCATCTTTTGGGTCCATGAAATTAAAAGCTGCAAAATGGATTATACTTTAGAAAAGATACCATTATGGAGATATTGGGTAATTCCTTTAGCTTTTTTGGCATTCTGGTTTCCCGTAGATAGATTTACAGGGATGCCTGATTTCAATTTATCGTATTTATTATATTCAGATTCTACACTAGCTTTTTGCATGATAACACCAATTTATTTAGCTGTTATTTCGTTATTTTATCCAAAAATTAATAGACCTACAATACGCGTTAACAGTTTCATAGGAATTATCTTCGGTTTAATTAATATAATGAATGTATTTATTAGCCCACTTAATTATTGGTGGATAACAATTTTACATATACCATTATTAAGTATTTCAATATATATGTTTATTTTATCCATAAAAAAAGAAAAATAATAATAGAATAATAAAACTAGTTATTTTTTTTCCTACCTTTTTTCAAAATCCACTGATATTGGCTGGGTTAGATTTTTAGATATATAGTTTCTGATTTTCTTCTCCTTTTCCTCTAATTCCTTTTTTAAATCCTTTATAAACACTACTTTTTCTAATATAATTATTATTTCCTTCGATATGCCCAATTCCTCTGCTCTACTCTCTATTAACTCATTTATTCCGCACTCCAATTCCTCATTTAGTCAAATACACCTAATAGGGATATATCAACGAAGGAAAAAAGATTTCTACTGAAAATTCATTTTTTTATTAGTTTCTAGCTTTGTTAATTTATATTGATGAATATTTATTTTATTTAGTCTAATAATCGCAAGTCCCAGCCATTTTTAATTCTCTTAATTATCTTTTTATCAATTAAACTCTTTATTTTTTTACATTTATTGACCCAAAATTGATTTTTATCGTATAATATAATTCCATCTGCGCAAACTTCAAGTACCATCGTATGATATGTGTTAGCCATATATTCAACTTCATCTCTCGTGTAAATTAAAGGCTCTACCAGTCCATCTGAGTATCTTCCAAATTCTAATAATCTATCTATAAATCTTGTTGGCTCATTCTCAATTATTATGAATAAATCAAAGTCAGAATTATATGAATACGTTCCTTTTGCTTGTGATCCGAATAAAATTATTGAAATAACATTTTTTTTATTTTTTAAAACACTTTCCACGTAATTTTTTAAACTTGAATAGTTCTTTCTATTTTGCAAATCTTCGAGCAAAGTTATAAACCTCCTCAGCTAATTTTAGTGCTTGAGATGCATCACTATCATTATACATTTCAGCCGGAACACCTGATGGATATGCATCTGGATATCTTGTTGGAATATAATATCTATTTAAGATAAAACACGCATCTTCTATTTTTTTAGGAACATTCACAAATTTTTTTACATTTTTTATTAAATTAACTAAATTATGCCCAAAAATCGAATTTTTAAAAATCTCTAAAATTCCCTTTAAAGATTTCTCTACTACTTGATGACAAGTAAAACAGGCCCAAGCATTATGATTTGTATTATATAAATCTTTAGCAGCTTCTAATTCTCTTCTTGCTTCTTCTATCCAATCTTGTGAGCGATTCATTTCTAAAAAATATTTGAATTTTTGAGTCTTTTTATTAATTATTTTAAATAATAACACTATATATAATTTTTTTAAATAAATTATTATGTTAATTTCAATTTAAATAATTATTAAGGGAGGAATCAATATGGAAAGGGCTGTCGGTATTACTTTTGGAGTTGATAGAAAAAAAAATGATTACCAAAAAAAATGGTTGGATATTAAAAAAACGCATCCACTTTTCACGTCATTTGATGGTTGCGAATCGTTTATTTTTGTAAGTAATTCCCATAAAGGTGTTGATTTAGTTTGTCGTGTTATAAAAACTTTAAATGATAAAGGAGTTAGAATACGGTTTGACGAAGGAATTAGCATAGGAGATATATGGAATAAAATGATCTCGGAAATATAAGATACTTGTTCAATTTTTATAGTATTTTTATCAGGGTTTACCGTAGAAGAAAATCGTAGTATTGAAAAAGAATTAAAAAGTGCTTTAGATTAAAAAAAATACGAACGAAAATTTTAAAATTATACCTATCGTTCTAGAAAAATTTGAATATCCTTATAAGTTAGAAATTAAATTTGATAGGATACATGCTAATTATGAAAAAATTAAAATTAGAAACAAATTTTTATCTGAATTTAAATTCAAAAGAATTTTTTTTTAATATTGAAAAAAGAATTGATAATAATTTCATAAATAATAAAATAATTTTAAATAATAAAATAAAGTTGGCGGCGTTCTGGGAG
The DNA here is from genome assembly GCA_005191425.1 of Candidatus Helarchaeota ASGARD archaeon Hel_GB_B. Classification (GTDB taxonomy): domain Archaea; phylum Asgardarchaeota; class Lokiarchaeia; order Helarchaeales; family HEL-GB-B; genus HEL-GB-B. The sequence continues at coordinate 15,109 of SUPR01000010.1, read as the reverse complement.
AATTTCGTGAAAATTAACCAATTTTCATATCGAACTCCATACTCTTATCGAGTATACCGGATATCTCCATTATAATTTTTATAATATTGAAGTCCGGTGCCGTGGACCACTTACAGCTATGCGATATAAGTTCAAATAAACTTATACAGCTATAGCCACTGCTACAGAACGCCATATTAAATTTATAATCTTATTAAAATCTATTATAATTTTTAAAATAATTAAAAATATATAAATTTCTTGTAAATGAGTTTTTTATCAAATTTTAAGGGACTTAAAATCAAATAGGAAGTTAAAAAATAAATAATGTTATAAAATTTTTATTTTTATGATAGAATTTTAGTTTTTAATTAAAAAAAATGAATATTTGATATAAAATTGAAAAGATTTTCTATTAAATAATTTAATATAATATATTTTTTAGTATTTTAGTTATTCAAAATAAATTAGCTAATATAAATAATATATTCGATGATATAGATTCGATATCAGTTATTCCTTTTAATTTTAATTGATTTCGTAGATCTTATGACTCGATAAAATTAAAAAATGGGTTAATTTTGAAATGAATTCCTGTATATTTATTGAGACGAGCTTTACCTTCATTTTTTGGTCGATTTGTTTTCATCACCATCTTTCTTAAAATCTTTAACACCAATCCATTTTTCTCTTGACCAGATAACGAGGATCATTAATGCAATTGCAATACCCCCATATATCCCCAAGACTTGAAGTTATGGATAAAATGGATCAAAACCGAAATAATTAGGCACAAGAAATAGACCATATAAAAATGTTAATGAGAAAAATATGATGAAACTCATTATAACAGTAAAATATTCATATTTTCGGCTTCTCTCTCTTTTTAAGGATTTTTTTTGACTTGTAGCATAAATTATTTCTTCAATAATTTTTCCACGAGCTGTTCCACTTTCTGGAGCTAAATAAATGATTGAAAAAGTTGCAGCTACTAAAAAAATACCGATACCAAAATAAGACCAAGCAAAAGTCAGACCACCATATGACCCTGGACTAGTCCTACCAATTTGAACTGCACCATAAAATGTTAATATTGGCGATAAAATAGTAGCTAACTTAATAAAAGAATTCCACTATCCTTGTGCAGTGCTAAGAATATGTGTAGGTATCATTTCCATTGGCATCAATGTAATTCCACTTAATGTTAAAGGCCCACCAATTGCACCAATGGAGAAACCTGCAATTATTAGTGGTATTAAGTATGGCCTCAGTGTCAAAATTAAATTGCAAAGTTCTGGATTTATAAGATAATATTCTTCAAAAGTCAACCCTTGAGGAGGATGGCAGAATGGTGCAGGTGTTGCTACTAATAGATCGCCTATAAACATTATTAATGAGCCTCTTATCGCCAGCTGTCTGCGGTCCCATTTGTCCATTAAATATGTTACAATGAAAAACGAGAAAAATGCGACAATAGAAAAAGGAATGATCATAACTTCCCAGTTTTCTATTAAAAGCTCATTCACCAAGAATAAAGGCATCCATTGTAATACAACCATCATTAACATAGTTATACAAATACCCGGAATCACACATAACATAAATACCCTTGAATACTCTTTTTTTAGTGGGGTAAACCAGCTTGTTTTTTTAAGTTTTAACCCTTTTCTCCTCTTCCATTGCAAATATTTCTTCATTTTAAGAAATCGATTTGTTTCCTTCATTTTAAAATATATTGGAATTATAAAGAAAAATCCAACTACTGGTAGAAAAAATAAAGATTGCCAGCTATTTTTAAATAACATCGGAAAAATATTACCCATCTGATGGGCGATAGCTACCATAGCTAATCCTATAAAGTTCATAGAAATTGTAATTCCAACAAGTCTACCTCTTTCTTGATCTGGTGCTTCTTCGGTCATAATTACAACAACAAGATCAGCAGCTAAGAATAATTCTGCGAAAAATCTAACAAGTAAAAATAATGGAAAGTAGTCATAACCAGCAGGAATGAAAGGTGTAATAACTGTAAAAAAGATAAAACCGGTTGCAGTAATTAGATATAAAGGTCTACGTCCATATCTATCAGCTAAATATTTAAAAATTATACTTGAAACTATCCCAAGTCCACCAATTACAAATATTAAAGCCACTTGAAAACTTTCAGGCGAAAATCCAAACCAATCATAAATAGTTTGCTCTTCCGCAGCTTCATATTTCTGGTCTATAGGTAATGCCAATAAAATCACGCTTGTCGCCCACCCATCGAAAAAATTTATCATTGATGCAAATATTGATAGTGCCCAAATATATTTTCGCGGTCGCTTACCAAAATCAAATAGCCCAGGTCTTTTTTTCTTTTCCCTTTTTATATTTTCATTATTTTTTGTCATTTTTTTTTAATTTTATTATCCTTATCAATTTATTACAAAAAAATGGCCCCCTAAAAAAATTGATTTTTCATTTCTATCTCTCTAATCTTATTTATATCTTATTATCTCATTTAAGTTGACAATGTTATATGAGAAAATTAAGATCGTTTTTAGAGACCAAAGTCAAGTAAATCTAAAGTCCAAAAAATAGTTCGTTAACAAAAAAAATCGCGCTCTATCTAAATATTTTTATAGGTTGTTATAGAATTTAAGAGAGAACAAATGTACCCTCAATAATATACAAGAAAATTATGGTGAAAAAAGAAGTCAAAATTTAGTTCTGTTTTTTCTAATTATTCAAAAAGTTTTATTATTTAATTTTTAACCATTTTTCAATAAAGAAAGTTAAAATATACAATTTTTCCGTTTTTTACTTTAAATTCAATTTCTAAAAAATCACAAAAAATATTTATTCTGGATTTAAAATATTCTAAAAAAAATATAAAAAAGATTTGATTTTCTAATTTTATTTTTTAATAAATTGTTTAATTAATTTTTAATTTTTGAGTTAATTTTCCATTCATCTGTAATTCATTGGACTGAATCATTGAAAGTATAACATTTCCCGTTACAATATCTCTAATATCATCCCAATTCGATTGTTTATTTTTTTCAATTCCTTGACAATTATTCCATCCGTTTTCAGAATAATCAATGTTAATAGAATTGGTATCAGGAAAATATTCCCAAGTGAATGGAAACAATCTACAAACAATTGGTCTATATTCATAAATATTACAATAAGACTTATTATCTTTTTCAATATAAAAAGGGCAATCTCCGTTATTATTCTTTTTTATAACATAACATTCTCCAGATATTTCATAAATACGATTTTCTATTATTTTAGTTTTATGAATTTTTTTTAATTCAAGGAATTTTTTAATGAATTCCTCTTTTTCAATATTTAATGCATAAGAAATACCACCGATTTCTCTTGCAGATAGCATTATTTCAGAGGTTTTGCAACAAAGACCACAATTTTTACATTTAAATTTTGAATTTTTAATCCTGGATGTAATATATCTAATTAAATTATTGTTCATTTTTCGGTTCAAAATGTTAATAATTGGTATTATTTATAAAAAATTATTCTGTTTTTTGATCTGGTCCACCTGGAAGGAATATATCATGTGGCATTATTTCTTTAGCCCCTACAAATGAGACTCCTGCGAGTTTAGCTTTTTCCCACATTTCTTTTATTGTAGCAGCCCCTACATAACCCATTGAGGCTTTCAGACCACCTATCAATTCGTCCACAATATCCTTAACTTTACCTTTAAAAGGGACATAGCCCTCAACACCTTCCGCGATATTTTTAGAAGGTTGCGAATATCTATCAAGAGAATATCTTTTTTGTCTTGCTGCTTCAGACCCCATACCCCAATATGTTTTATAATATCTTCCTTGAATACTGATCAATCTTCCAGGGCTTTCTTTAGTACCAGCAAATATGTTTCCCATCATTACTGCACTAGCGCCGACAGCCAGGGCTAATGCGATGTCGCCTGGATTCTTTACACCGCCATCTGCAATTACTGAGACATTTGCCCCTACTTCTTTTACTGCATCAGCTGCAACAGCTGTAGCATATAATGTGGGGCTTCCAGCTCTTGTGACTACAGCGGTACTACATATCGACCCACTACCAATTCCACATCTCAGACCTACAATAGAATCCAATTTTGTTAAGCAATCTATTGCTGATTCGTATGTCCCAATACTTCCAACAACAAGGGGTGTGCTAATAGTTTTTAACAACTTTTTAGTTGCGTCAAATAAATTTTTATTATAAAAATGACTTACATCAACAACTAATAAATCAACCCACTCATCAAGTTTTTTTGCTCGTTCTATATCAGTAGGCGATATTGCAGCTCCACATAATAATTTTCCATCTTCATCTCTTGAAGAATTAGGGAAATTTTCTTTTAACATTAAATCTTTATATGTAATTAAGCCTGTCAATTCTTTATTTTTATTAACAACAGGAAGTTTTTCAATTCTATATTTATGTAGGATTTTTTTAGCTTCATCTTCCTTTATACTTTCTTCTGCATAAATAATATCTTTTGTCATAATATCTTCTACTTTCATTTCAGGGTTTGCAAAACGCACATCACGACCGGTTAAAATACCGATCAATTTTCTATCTTCAGTAATAACTGGAAGTCCATTAATTCCATATGTCTTCATAATTTTGATTGCGTCTTTAATTTTGATATCTTTTGAAATAGTCTTTACATCAGTTATTACAAAAGATTCAGCGCGTTTTACTTTTTTTACCATTTCAACTTGATAGTCAATTGAGCAGTTTCTGTGTATTATACCTATTCCACCCTCTCGAGCCAATGAAATTGCCATATCGCTTTCTGTAACCGTATCCATTGGCGAAGATATAAAAGGTAAATTAAGACGAATATGGCCAATATATGTGGTTAAATCTGCTTCGTTTGGCTCTATTCGAGTCCATCCCGGAAGTAAAATAACATCATTAAAAGTTAAGGTAATAGTTTTATCTTTTAATTTATCACTGAATTTTTTCGAAGTCATTTATTATTCACTAATTTTAATTTTATAAATTTTTGTTAATTAATTTGTTAATTAATTTTCAATTGATAAAAATATAAAAATAAATGATTTTACCTTTAATAATTTAAAAATTTATCTTATAAATTCTTTATAATGAATGATTTAATAGCTAAAGTGAATGAATGGTGAATTTAAAAGGATTAATCTATGAAATAAAGAATTTTGATGGAATTAAAAGAAAGAACCTTGTTGGGACAATCATTAAACCATTAAATAAAACATTAAATTTGGGTATAACGAATATATTAGGAGCATTTGGGGAAGATTCAGCAATTTTTGAAATTCCTAATATAGATAATTATTATTTTTTAATGGCATTAGATGGTATTTGGTATAAATTAATAGATGCAGACCCTGAGTTAGCAGGATATTTTTCTGTTTTGGTCAATGCAAATGATATTTATTGTAAGGGTGGAGTTCCATTGGTCATGGTAAATAATTTAGGGATCAATTCACATCAGATAGGCAATAAAATTATTAAAGGAATTATGGAAGGGTGTAAAAAATATAAAATACCTATGGTCGGGGGGCATTTACATCCAAATGAAGATAAAAATTCTCTTGCAGTTGCAATTTTAGGAATGGTCAAAAAAGGTTGCGAAATTTATTCGTCCACAGCAGAACCAGGTGATAAGATAATTTTTGCAGTGGACTTGGATGGTAATTTTAATGAAAAATTTATTTACGCTTGGGACACTACTTCTCACAAATCGTCTGAATATGTCCGAAATGTTTGTAGTTCGATGAATGAAATTGCAGAAAAAAAGTTATTAACTGCAGCAAAAGACATCTCAAATCCTGGTAATATTGGGACTCTGGGTATGTTATTAGAAAGTTCAAAGAAGGGTGCAATTATTAATCTTGAGGACATACCAATTCCAGAAGGCATTGAAATAGAGCGGTGGGTAAAAGCTTATCCTGGATTTGGTATAGTTGCAACTACAAAAGAAGAAAATGTGGAGCAGTGCATTAAAATTTTCAGAAATAAAGGGGTTATAGCTAAAGAATGTGGAGAAATAACTGAAGAAGGAAAATTGATTTTATCGTATGAAGGAAATAAAGAAATACTTTTTGATTTTAAATATGATAAAATAGTTGGAATTTAAAATTAAACAATAAAATTTAATTTGAATAAATGATTTGAGTCAATTAATTTCCAATTATTTTTTATTCGTTTGTTGAAATGCTTTATCAATTCGTTCAAATGCTTTAAGTATATCTTCTTCTGTAGCACCTATTGCAGCACTTAATGACATATAACTATCAGGATAATTATCTATACTCGGTCCCCATTTAGAATTTTTTTCTATTGCTCTTGTCCCAGTTATTCTTAACTCATATAATACTCCACCAAATGTTTTAGCATTTCTGGTATTAATTGTGAGGGCACAACTAATTGGATTTTCAATTTTCAAGACGCGTTCGCCGTATTTTTCGGCTATTATTTTTAATTCTTTTTCCAATAGAATTCTATTCTTCTTTTGTTCTTCTTGCAAATTAAAATATCTTTTTAACCCTAAACTCAAGACAGCAGCCACAAATTGAATAATAGGGGCTGCAGATGCTCTACCGGCATATTTCTCCGTAACTTTGTCAAGAAAATCCTTATCTGGAGATGAGATTATTGCTCCACCTACTGGTGTTAAAAAGTTCTTGTCGGTACTTTGTATTATTGCGTCCACTCTGCCAGCATCGATTGCACCTTGGATCTTTTTCATAAAGAATTGATTTTGAGCGCCATAAGCATTATTAATTATGTGTCCAATTTTATTGGCTTTAGCTATTTTTGCTATTTCTTTTATATTATCACATTCACGTGGTGGGAAAAATGAAGTTGTGCTGAGAATTGCCGCTGTCTTATCCGTAATAGCATTCTCAATATTTTCAATAGGTATTTCCACGCCACCATGATCATTTATAATACCTTCAATTATTACTGGTTTTAGTCCAATAAATTCAATAGCTTTTAATGGCGACCTATGATCAGCTCTCGGGTAAATAATTTCTGTTTTTTTTGTTTCATCTCTAATTGTGGCTAATGCCAAAGAAATTGACATCCCAGTTGCTAATGGTAATACAATAGCTCCTTTTAGACCTGGGTTTCCCAATTTCTTTAAAAAATCTAATGCCAACCTATTTCCTATATTTTGAAGAATTGAGGCGCCCGGCGCTTTTGGCTGCGCACCTATGATCCTTCCTCCTCGCCCAATACCATGACAAAAAAATGCAGCTAGACTTCCCACATAGTTAGAAGCTACCCTCGCCTCTCTTTCTCCAACCCTAACACCTTTTAGGTCCTTATCTGTGTCCATCTGAGAAAGAATTCTAAAAAAGAATTTTATTGTTTCTTCATCCCAATTATTTTCTGGGACTACTCTATGCTCTAATAAATCTTTAATAGGAAAAAAATTCGCATTTAAAACATTTATTCCTCTATCTTTCATGTGTTTTGGTATAAAATTATTTAAAAGTTTATCAATATTCATCAAATTTTAATCCGCCTTAAGTTTTTTAAAAATACTTTTTCACCTAAATTTGGCTTTTTGTCGAATTTAACTAATAATGAACCTTTTGACCCAAATGTATTAATTATTTTTCCTTTTTTGCCATTATCAGTTTCTACAACTTTATTTATATATGTTCGTGCACCAATTACGTTGGAACTTATTCCCTCTATTACAACTCCCTCTTTTCTATCTATATTTCTAACTTTACCTTCTTTTATTTTAAATCTATAAAATTCGGGTATTTCTGACAAAATTTCCAGTACTTTTCCACTTGCAACTATCCTTAATTTAGTTGGGGGAATATCAAGCCTTGAAATTAATACGGGCATATCTTTTTCAAGTGTAATTTTCTCATTTAATTTTATAAAAGCCAGAAATTTATTACCTTTAGATACTTTTTCTTTTAAAATATTTTTATCATTATATTTAGTGAATAGATAAATTATACCTGAAACTGTTGGCATACCTATTGTTAAATGAACTTGTAATTTTGATTTTAAACCCCTTTCAAATAAATTATTAATTTTTCCTTCTATTATAATTTTATCTGATATTGTAAGACTTCCTGGACTACTCGCATAATACCCCCGAAAAATCTCTTTTGGGGGGGCCTTAATTATAGAAAGCCCGGCTCGTTGCCCTGCAATAGCTTTATTTTCCGGCCTTTTAAAAATCTGAATTGATTTGATTTTTCTCTGAATCTTTATTGGCATAATTTCAATAGTATCACCAACCTTAATTATACCCCTATGAACTGTACCCGTAATAATTGTCCCAACTCCTTTTATTTGAAATGCGTGGTCTATTGGCATCTTAAAATTCCCTGATATATCCCGCTCAGGTACTTTTATTATGTTTAATAGTTCCTTTTTTAATTCATTTATACCTTTCTTTGTTTTTGCTGATATTGGAATGATCGGTGCATTTGAAAATATTGTATTTTTCAAAATTCTCTTAATTTCATTAATTCTAGAACTAACTACTGAATCAGAAACTAAATCTATTTTATTTAACGCAATGACAATGTTTTTTACATTGAAACTTTCAAGGATTAATAAGTGCTCTCCTGTTTGAATTTTAGGTCCTTCATCAGCTGCAATTACGACTATTGCACCGTCAATTATGTTTGAAGCTGCAACAACACTCCTAATTAAATCAGCATGTCCTGGAGCATCAACAAGCGTTATTAAATATTTGTTATCCAAAATAAATGACGTTATACCAATATCTATTGAAATCCCTCTCTCTTGAGCTTGTCTATGTTTATCTAATCCAGCCGTTGAAATTATTTCACTTAATACTCTTGCTAATGCTGTTTTCCCGTGGTCAATATGCCCAAGTAATCCTATATTAATTGGTATTAATTTTTCAATTTCTATCATATCATTTTTCTCTTTTAATTCATCTAATACACAATTATTTCAAATAATTAAAATGTTTTTTATTTAAATAAATAATATTTTTTTTTAGACATTTTATAGACATCCTAATATTGCATTTGTAATAAATAAGACAATTAAAAACACGTGGTTAATTAAAATGACCGCTGATTTTACATTTAATAAAAATAGTAAAGTAGGAAGAGAAACCCGGGAATTTTTTCAAGAGTTTTTAAAGATTGATACTACAAATCCACCAGGAAATGAAATAAATAAAGCTCTTTTTTTACAAAAAAAATTTGATAAAGAAGGAATAAATAGCGAAATAATTGAATCTGATAAAAACCGGGGAAATTTTATCCTTAAAATTCGCGGCACCAGCGAAAATGCACCTTCACTATTATTATTAAGCCACCTTGACGTCGTCCCAGCTCGACCGGATGAATGGAAATATCCGCCATTTAGTGGCCATTTTGATGGTAAATTCATTTGGGGTCGGGGTGCTATAGACTGCGCCAATATTACGATCTCAGAATCTATGGGCTTAATTCAAGCACTAAGAGATGGATTTAAACCAAAAGGCGATATCATTCTCGCAGCCACAGCTGACGAGGAACTTGGCGGAAAATTTGGTGTAATGTGGCTATTAAAAAATTATCCTGAAAAAATTAAAGCTGATTTTGTTCTTAACGAAGGAATTGGAGTCAAACTCCCTATTGGAAAAAAACCTCAGTATTTAATACAACACGCAGAAAAAGGGACTTTTTGGACAAGAATTTCCTATAAAGGAATCCCAGCTCATGCATCAGTACCCGATTTGGGCGATAATTCTATTCTAAAAATAACTGAAATAATCATGAAAATTCAAAAATATAAAGTCCCGCCTAAAATTACACCTGCTTTTATGGACACAATTAAAAATATAAAATTTAATTGGTTTGCTAAAAAACTACTAGGTAATAAACACACTATTGGACTCGCACTTTTTTTACTCAAGCATTGGATGCCTGAATTAGCTTCAATAATAAAAGCAATTACTAGAATGACTATTGCACCTACTATGTTAAATGCCGGCTCTAAAGAAAACATAATACCCGAAAAAACAGACCTCGTTTTAGATATTAGGACTCTGCCTGGCCAAGATAGAAAATATTTAAATTTCCATTTAAAAAAAGCATTGGGAGTTAATTTATTTGAAAAAATTATTTTTAAACCAATACTAGACGAACCAGGTACCAGAACACCTCCTGGAGACTTCTTATATCAAAAAATTGCTGAAATAATGGACGAAATTGATCCAGGCGCAAAATTAGTCCCCTTACTTGTCCCCGGAAATAGCGATTCAAAAGATTTTAGATACATTGGAATTCCAGTATATGGATTTAGTCCAATGCAAGAAGACCCGGAAATGCCTATTCAAGAGGCACTCACATTAGCACACGGTATAAATGAACGAATATCCGAAAAAAACTTACTATTAGCTACAGAATTCGTTTACCGACTAGTAAAAAAATTTTAAATTGTTTTTAAAATAAATATTAAACCGAATAAAAAATGAATCAACAAAATAATTCAACGGAACCATTAGAAATAAAAAAGAAAAACGTAATCTTCCTGTTGAGTAAAAAATATAAAAATAATAAAAATAAACTGGCTAATTCCAAAAGTTCTTTCTTTTTGACTGTTTCTAATAATATTAAACTTTGCTCATATATTATTGATTTTGAACTGAATAAACTAAAAAATAAGAATGAATTTATTGATCTCCCCCTAAATAACGCTAAATATTTAAAAAAACTATATTTTAAAATAGTTAAGATGTTCGATCTAGAAAATATCAATCTCAGCTCCTGCAAATTGACCGCTTTTAGCCGATATTTATTCAATTATTTTTATATTGACCATCTTTTATTACAAAATGAAAATTACGATTATTTAATTACATCTGTTCATTTGGCACAATTTGCAGAATTCGATGAAATACCTAATTACAAATTTGTCACTAAATTTCATAAAAATTGGATGAAAAATTTGAAAATTTCTAAGAAATTTCAAATAAATGAAATTAACTTTTCTCCTCTATATGGTAAATCAAATATAATCGGAACAATTAGTATCTCAATCGGGTGTATTATTATCTTATTATCAATTTTCGCATTAACTGATTTTTGGGGCATAATTTTCGGAATATTTGCAATTATAATTGGTATATTATGGTTTTTTCCAATATGATACCATGTTAAAATTAGTTTTAATTTTATTATTTTTGAGCGGAAATTTAAAGATAAAAAAGAATTTATGCCATTATATAAAGAATTTTAAAAAATCGGATTTTTAAATTATAAATGTAGTTTAATTCATAAAAGTAAATAAGTTAAAAATGAGAGAATACGCATATTCAAGTCGAAAAAAATTAAATGATAGAAAATAGTAAATAATTATAGATTTAATCTTTTTTTATAATCTTTAACGATTTTTTCAAGTTTATCAGCGCGTTCTTTCTCTTGCTCGGCACGTAATCGTTCTTGTTCAGCTCGTTCCTCTGCTAATTCGCTCCTGGTCTTATATAATTTATTTGTCTTTGGCTCTAACAATGCCAATGTATAATTGGAAGTCCCACTCTCATGATATGTAGATAATTTTAGCAAACCGATGTTAAATGGGAGCAATGGACTCGTTTTGACGATATTGTTTTCAATTAAATTATGGTCGTCATCGAATAATTCACCATTAATAGTTATTTCATTATATTTATCGTCAACAAGTAAATGAACTCTTAAAAATGGTGGCTTATACATAGAAATAGAGAAATCATGAGTACTAAATATAATATAGACCGGAATCTTCAATTCATGACATAAATCCTTGGTATAACCAAGATCCTTTAGATAAGTACTTTTAGATAAAATATTAATAGCCAATGATGGGACTTTATTATCAAATTTAGAGGAATTGAAGGAGGATAAGGTATAACTTAGTTTAAAATTTATGAAATAGGATAGATCAAATTGAACATCGACCTTATCACCTTTTACAAAAAAATAATGGTGGAGGTCCATCATAGCTCTATCATTAGGAAAATTAGTGGTCAAAATATCATAGATTCGCATGATGCCAAGGGAGTGAGGTTCGCTCTCTCGGCGACCAAGGCGTGGTGCGTTTATTTCAGGGTATTCTGGAGGTGCAGCGTGTCTGGTACTAACAAAATTTCCATATTTCTTTTTAAGGTATTCGATTTCCTTATTAAATACATCATCCACCATTTTTTAAAACACAAAATCAAATTATTAACATATATTATTTAAAGTTCAAACATTATAAATATAACTAAAAAATTCAAATTTTAAATAAATATAGCTGTTATTTTGCAAAGAATATGGGAGTTGGATAATAAAAATTATAGGAAAATTATTGGAGAATCAAATATAATCGGTGGTAAAGAAAGAATAGACCAATAAAAATAAAAAACAAGCTAAAAAAAGAAAAAAATCTGTTTAAGTGAAAATAGAAAAAAAATCTCGAAATAATTTCAATAATAAATGAAAGATTTTTAAGTATTTCATAAAAAAATAAAAAAATATGGAAAAAAGCCAATATAGTATCTCGAAATATAAAGAAGTCCAATTCAATTTACCCGAATATTTAAGGATGCAGGCAAAAGTCGATGAATTTGCATTTGATTTATTTGATGTAATTAAAAAGAAATTTATAGAGTAAATAGAAAAAGTGGGGAATTTTAAATAAAATATAATGGGTGTAATATAATTTAAATGTTAAATATTATGATTTAAGTTGAAAATAGAGATTTTAATAGAAATATTAAATAGGACAATTAATAAATTTAATAAAAGAAATGGTAAATTAAAACAAGGTATAAAGTATAGCGATAAAGGGATGAGATATGTAATAAAAAGATTTTAAATAAAAAGAAAAATTATTTTTTGGGTTTTGAGATTCCAGCGATTAATTTTCCGATGTGGTTAATGTTTTCTTTTTGAGTGAATGAGTCGAGGATTCTGGAGATAATGGTTTTATGAGAGTAATATTTAATGCATTGAGGTATATTATAATAATTTTTGTATTTGTAATATGTAGGAACAAGGTCTTTTATAGACGTAGAGATAGCCACAAGTCCGTAAGTTTTAAGGCGGGAATTGCGTCTGACGCATTTATGGGGGTTAGCGTTCACGATTTCAGTATCCTCACTTTATTCGGGGTCTTTTCAAGGGCATACGCCGGTGCCTGTTGGAATCTTACAGAATTAGCATTTTGGTGTGCGGTTAATGGTAAGTACAATTTTTATAGTTTTATTTTAGAGAAATATAGACTAGAATCCATAATATAGGCAGTGGAGCAAATAAATATACAAATTTTGCACCCAATATTTTTTAAGGGTCTAAGAAATATATTTTACAAACTAAAAACTACTTTATTTAATGCCAATTATAATATGAAAATCAAGTCATGATTTTTTGAGTTTAGCAAGATATTAGGGTAGTTAATTTAGAGCAATTTATTGACGGGTATAAATTTAAAGTTATTGAAATCGGTTCAATTGATTGTATAAATGTTTTTCAGAATAATTTTACAAAATATTGAATAATTCAAGTGAATTTTTAAATATAAAGAGTGTATTTAAAGTTAAAATTAAATATTTCTATTTATTTTCAAATAAAAGTTTAGTGAAATGAGATATTTTTGCTTACATTTTTCTTATTAATGATAATTTTAATTCAAAATGATTTGGAACATAATCTAAAAAGAAAATGGACATTTAATTTAAATTTGAGAATTTTTAATCATAAAAATTGTTTAATAACTAGTCATATAATCTTTTATATTATAGATATAATTAAATAATTAATTTAATGATAGTTTTGGTTAATAGACAATTATGTATAGATCCCCTTTTAATTAATGTTATAACTATCAATAAATATTTTAATAATAATCATAATAATGAATCTATTAAGTTAAATCAATATAATTCATAGATTTAAGAAGTGGAACAAAAAATGCTTAATAATATCAAGATTGTGTATAGTGGATTAGATAATGCAGGTAAAACAACAATAATCAAATTTTTAGAATCAAGGCAATATGGACTAAATGAGTTGAAGCCCACACAGGGTATTGAAAGAGTTGAAATTCAATTAAGTATGGACACACAAATAACTCAATGGGATATGGGTGGGCAGAAGAAATTTCGTGATGAATATTTACAGAGGGAGAGAGATTTTCACGATACAGACTTATTATTTTTCGTAATAGATTTAAGTGACGAGCGAATAGACGAAGCCATTGATTATCTTAGTTCGATATTACAAATAATTGAAAAAGTCAACCAAAATCCATTAATTGTTGTATTACTCCACAAAAAAGATTTGATCCAAGAAATCAGCCAATTAAACGATCTAGTTGAAAAGATTAAAGACAAAATCAATTCTATAAAGAAGAATTTTCAAGTTAGATTCTTTAAAACTTCAATATACGATGAACTATCACTTTTAAATTCGTTTTCTATTGGGCTTGCCACTATTTCAAGAAAAGCAAGAGAATTAAATATGGAACTTTCAAAGATGGCGAATAAAGTTTATGCCGATGCTATTCTTTTAATAGAAAAAAACGGGTTTATCATTGGTGAATACAGCAAAGATGAGATGTCTGATCATATAGTTAAATCAATATATAGTTATTTAGCTCTTTCATTTATCGATATTATTGAAAGTAACGATGAAGCCGCACCGAATAGAATGATCTTAGATTGGAATGAAAAAGGATATGCTTTAATGGAATCCGTATCTTTAAATAACAAACCATATTATTTCATTAAATATTCAAAATCCTCCGAAAAAATAATCCGGAAATTTGTATTGAGATCAATTCTTACTTCTTCAGAGGCCGTTACAAATATTATTAAAAATTATTTTTGAAAGGAAAAAATTTAGAAAAAATCTAATTTAACCAATCTTCTTAAAATTCTTTTTTTAATAAATTATTTTTAAAAAAGAGTGAAAATAATATTATAAAAAAAAGTGATTTAAATATCTGTTATAAAAAATATCTGTGTAATTGGTGCTGGGACTATGGGTTCTGGCATAGCTCAGATAATTTCGATGAATGGGTATCAAGTAAATTTGGTGGATTTAGACGAAAAATTATTAGAAAGATCAGTAGACTCTATTAGGACGAATCTTAAAAAATATTATGTATTAAAGAA
>SUPR01000105.1 GCA_005191425.1 Candidatus Helarchaeota ASGARD archaeon Hel_GB_B | reverse complement strand
ATAAAAAAGGAGATATAAATCTCCAATACATCTTCGATTCTATTTCAAAAACTTCTGGAAATGATCCTTTTTTATTAAAAAATCGAAAAAAATTTATATTATCGTATATATATAATACTTCAGAAAAAGAAAAAAAAGAGATTTTTTTAACCGAAATAATAAAAAAACACGTGGTAATTATGACGGAAGTAGAAGATTGGAAGCAAGAATTAATGAAACTTTTAAGTCCAAAAGATGTAAAAAATATTCCAGTCGATGCAATAAAAGGACTGACTCCCCAGCAATTAAAAGGACTGACTCCCCAGCAATTAAAAGAATTATTAAAGAATCTTCCTAAAGATCAATTAAAGGAAATATTAAAAGATATTCCATTAGATTAACTTAAAAAAATACAAATTTCAAATTAAAAATAAAAGGTTTTCAGTGGTTAAACATTTAATAAAGGTTTTTATTATATTTCATATTTCATCAAAATTAAATAAAACATAACTTAATTTCATATTTAGAATCCTCTATTTTTATTAATAATTTACAATAATTGTTCGTATTTTTAAAATTGAAATTAAAAAAAATCAAATTTGAATAATTAAAAAAATAATTGATAAATTAATTTAAATATTATCTAACAAATAAACGGAAAAAAGGGAGTTTTTGGGGTAATTTTTGGCTCATACTAAAGATTATAACAGTTAAACTTGTGAATACTAAAAGATGACCATAAATTGCCAAATTAAAGTGAACTAAAAAGAATAAAGTAATTCCAATTATTGTAATAGTAGACCATCCAAAAAGAATTTCAGTTAGGTCTGCTTTTTTAAATTTCCATCTTCGTGGAATAATTAAGAAATATTGAATACCAATAGATAAAAGCAGAAAGATTGAAATAATTGCAATCCAAGCAAGAATTGGGTTAATATATTTTCCAATGAGTACATCATAATAAAAATCACCGTAAACATAATTTCCGGTCTCAGATAATACATTTAACATACTAATAGGAAGTGGTTGAGGAAAAATAGTATATTTTTCATTGAATAAATAGTAAGGTTTTCCAACTTCAGGCCACCAATTTAACATAACAGGATTATTTTCATTCCAATAACGGGTACCATTAAAAAAGACAATTGTCCACCAATGAAAATCTCCTTCAGCAATATAGGCATCATAACCCATATAGATTAATAATGAACATGTTACCACTGCTATTCCATCACAATCATCAGTACCATGAGTAGCATTAGCATTCAGAATTTCATCTACAGTTGCAAGATGGTCGTAAGCCCATCTAGATGGTGCCATAAAATCGTAACTATAATCAATTATTTGGTTGGGATTAGAATGATTATAGATAAAGAATTGTACAAGTTTTACTTGTAAAATTTCGTTTAAATCATTAAAATTAGTTGTTGATGAAACTCCAAAATAGGTATCATTGTATTTACTATACCAGTCATAAAAGCTATTATTTAGTATTGCAATTTTAGGGCTGTTAGATGTAATTAATTGATGTTTATCAATTCTCCGCGAGATTTGGTTTCCCCAGTCAAATATATTTGGATACATAATAAAAAAAATTAGAAACAACAAAATTCCCAATTTCGTGAAGTTCAAGGCTCGGTCTTTTTTATTTAGACAAAAACCAATAATAAAAACTATAACAAAAACAGTCATAAAGGTACCCATAATTACAAGAGAAATTGAAATGATAAAAATGAAAAAAGCGATAAATGGAAGTCCCACAAATAAGAAAATTTTTTGTTGTTTTTTCATAAGCGACCACAAATTATTAAATTCGGTTTATGGGGGTTTTATTCCAATTTCTTTATAACCAATAGTATAATCCGATATAAATTTTTGTTTTAGTTCAGAATTTTTAAGTAATTTATTTACAAACTTTTCAATCTTTTTAGGTTTACCACCTGTTTGTTCGAGTTCGTCCAGATTATGGATTAAATTAGCAATTTCGTGTTGAGGGAGTTGAGCTTCTTTTAATTTCTTAATAATCGAACCAGATACCATTATAATTTTCAACTCTTATTTTAAATTTAAAATTATTAAATAAGAAATTATAAAAACAGATTAATAAATTTAATGAAAATAGAATTTAATCAATTTATAACAAAATAGAAAAGTTAATTTTGAAGAAAATAGTACATTGGATCGATTTTGTGAATTTTCTTACGTCTGAATAACCTTGTAAGAAATGGATGCGCACCATTTGGAAAATGTTCGAGTTTTTTTATATAACGAGTTATTTCGTCCTTATTTAACAAATTAGTTTTAAATGGTTCATTTCTCGCATACTCATATGGCCAGGTCCAGGAAAATTCGTTTTCAATTCCACCAAAAATAGCAAATAATGCCATAAAATTTGCATATAAATTAGTACCGAGCATTAATTTTTCAGTATAATTCATTTTAGAAAATTTGATATATAATTCTTTAGTTGCTTGGTTTGCAAAAGAGGACAATTCATCGAAAATTTGTATATTTAAAGGATTTAATTGTCCTAATTTATCAGGATAACGCATATCTTTTGGGTGTATTAATTCTTTAGTCCAAATTCCAATAGATTTAATATATGGAGAAAATTCTGTAGGCTCTATAAATAAGGTACCCCAATCATTAAATTCAAGTTTCTTTATCTGAGTATGGTCTAAAGTCATCCCAAAAATTACATTTGGAATAGGTGCAGTTTTTGAGATTTTATGGAATTGTAAATATTCTGAAACATCTATTCCAAACATATTATCACCAGTATAAAGGTATTGAAATTCTTTAAAGATAAGTGGATCGGGGTTATCTTCAAAATAATAGGGGCCCGATTCGAATATTCCGGCCCTACATTCGCCTTGAAAAATAAAGTTATATATAGTGAGTTCAGCCATTATTCTTTTTAATTTTTTAATTATATCGAGATTATCGTTATTAATAGCAATCATATCATCTTTTAAATCTTCGATATTCTTGTTTGATAAGAATTGGATTTTCTTATCTTCAGCAGTTAATTTTCCATCATTTCGATAATTAGGGATCATTCGACGCCAGAAATCTAGAATAAATTTAGTCTGTTTTTTCTTTTCTTCAGGCTCAACAACTGTTTGTGCACCAGAATGAGACTTTTTATAAATATTATCATGGATAACTTGAGCTCTGCCATGTAAATATAACATTACAAACGAATTCATAGCAAGCTGGTTAATTGGAGAACCGAGAGTTTTAGATCTCCGGCCAATTTCTTCAGGTTTAACCTTTTTCGCTAATTCTTTTGTGATATTATATTGATATGCTTGGTCATATAAAATATATGTAGCAGTATGAATATAATGAGAAACGGGGAATAATTTAGACTCGACAACATTTCTCCCCATTAAATTTTTTCTTACATTTTCTGAAACTAATGCTATTAATTTATTAGTTTCCTCATCGCTAATGTCTCCTAGCAATAAAAACACCTATACTAAAAATGAATAACAGCTTTTTTTATAATAAATCCTTATCTTAAAAATATTTTTTGATCAAATTGAAAAAATTAAAATTTTTTTGAATTAACTCTTTTATCATATTTATTTTTAAAAATCTCTTTATTTATCAGTTCTCTTAACTAGAAAATTTATGATATTAATAAATTTTTCTAAAAGTCAGGAAATAAATTCATTATTATTATGTTTTTATTTGTATATATCTCTGTATAAACTTAAAATATTTTTATTAGAAGTATTCTTTATTCATTTAAAGGTAATAATAATTTGGTCAATGAAAAATAATGTTAGATGCATCGAAATACTATAAAAAGCAATTAGAGCAGGAGAAATTAATCAGTGGTATAAAACCACTTGATGAACTTTTAGGTGGATTTGAAAAAGGGCTGTTTTATATGTTATACGATTCGCCTAGTCTAACAGCAGATATTCTGCGGAGCTTAGCAGTAACAGCACAATTACCAATAAGTCATGGTGGCTTGAATAGCAAAGTTATATTCGTGGACGCACAAAATATTTTCAATCCATATATTATTGGTAGAAAATCTATTTCAATTGGACTTAGTCCAACTCGAGTTTTAAAAAATATTTTTATTTCTCGAGCGTTCATTTTTCCACACCTTCATGAAATTATTACAAATTCACTAGAAGAAATTACTACAGTAAATAATGCAAAATTAGTTTTAGTTTCTGGCATAGTCCCCGAACCAAATTTAGCGCCCGAAGATTTACAACATATGATTGAAATTATGGGGACATTAAAGCGATTAGCATCTGTTAGAAAAAAAATTGTTATTGCTACTAATTATGTGGCGTTAAATTCCAATTATAAACCTGCTGGTGGAAAATCATGCCAGCATTATCCAAATATAATTGTCCGAATAATTACATTTGATAACCACATTGAATATCAACTTATCAAACATCCATCTCGTTCATATAAAAAAGTATTGTATTTTCTTGATGACGGAAATAATAAAAAAGAGAAAAATATAAGAAAATTAGACTATTATTTTGGTAAACAATGATTTTATTTATTATTTTTAAACAATTGTAAATAAAGTCCCTTACCAGCAATAAAAAAGATGCAGAATTAACTGAAAATGTTGTAAAATACAACTATTTTATTTAAATCAAGATTATAAAAGTCAGGTCGTTAAATATTGGAATTAGAAAAATCTCGAAATATTTTTATTTAAATTTATAGATATTAGGAAGAAATGTTGCCATTTTTTGTTTCCCGGTATACGACTGACTTATTATATACATTTGAATTGATTTTTGCAGCTGCAATTTGTATCAGCTGCATAATTGTTGCACTATTGAAAAAGGATAAAGCTCCTTTATTGGTTTTTCTTCTTACGACAGCTTTTCATTCAACGGTTGAGCTAATTGCACAAGGAATGGGTACCAGAATGGTAGAAACTACACTATTATTTGGGGTAATTCCAGTGGGGTATCCATTCATTCCAATAATAATGGGCTTATTTGAAGGGGGATTGGTCGGATTATCAGGGTTATTATTTATGCGGTGCATAATTTATAAAGACAAATTTGCATTCAAATATTTTCTGCTGATTATAGCTATTCTTTTTTTTTGAAATATCTGGTTATTTAATGATAACCCGAATGCGCCTAACAAATCCAGCTGAACTTGAAATTACAAGAAGACAAATTTTTTCTGAAGGTGGAATTATTGTTTTGATTGTTATGTATTCTGTTTCAGTCATTGGTATATTACCTTGGAAATCGATCCCCAGAAAAATAAAATTTGGGCTCTTATATTATTATTTAGGAATAGTCCTGATTTCATTATGTATGATAATTCCTTTACATGTTGGCGGTATCTGGTATATTGAATATTTTAATGGAGTTTCATATTCTAGAGTAAATATCTTTTTAGATATATTGATAATGTATGGTTATAATGGACTGGTAGAGTCAGCGGGCTTTTTTATGGGTTATTATGTTATATTTTATTATTTAAAATTATTAAAAGATAGAAAATAAAAAAATTAGATTAGTAAATTGAAAATCTGGCAAATTAACCTTTAATTTTTTATTTAATTGAATGTTCAATCATTCATTTTATCCAATTTTTAAAATTTCTAATTTAAATTAAAGATTAGACTATTTGAGAAAAATTTATGTTAAGAAATTGATATGATTCTTTTAAATAATTGGATAAATAAAATTTGATTTGAATGGAACAAATTAGAAAAGTAAATGAATATTCAATGATTAAAGCAGATGCATTTGCTAATGCAACATTAGTAGATGGACGAGAAAAAATTACATCATGGTTTGATGATTTCTCATTGATTGATTTCACACGTCCATTTTTCAGGACTACTACTGGAAAAGATACTTATTTTGTTATTGATAGTGAAATTATTTCTGCAAATATTTCAAGAGAACTTTCTTTAAAAATTATATTAGAATTTTGGGAAAACTGGAAGGAGAAAAACCAGGATTATAATTTCTTTTGGAAAATTTCAGGGGTAGGAATTCACGCTATGCAATACATTAACGATGAAATTAACCCAATGCGATTTAAAAAGGTTTTTGAGGAACTATTTCCACAAAAGTCAGGCTGGAAGAAGTCCAAAAAATATTTG
Organism: Candidatus Helarchaeota ASGARD archaeon Hel_GB_B; assembly: GCA_005191425.1. Lineage (GTDB taxonomy): Archaea > Asgardarchaeota > Lokiarchaeia > Helarchaeales > HEL-GB-B > HEL-GB-B. Next base: position 4,665 of record SUPR01000105.1, on the reverse strand, counting down.
TTTCACAATTATCAATATGACAGTATAGATTATAAAATTGGCGTTGACCTAGATATGACAGAATATCCTAAACTAATAAGATGGGTATATTCGCCATATTGGAAAATTAAAAATGAAGAGTATTTTTCTATTCCTATTAAAAAGTGGGATATTTCTAAAATATTGGATGATTCGGTCAAATCAAACTTAAAAATCGAAAATTTCTCGATCCCCGAATTCCAGTTTTTTAATTTTTTAAGTCCAAATATCAAATCAAGAAATCCAGGTTTTAAAAACAGATATTGGAAAACAAATTATGATTTAAATATACCAAATGTGGGAGAAAATCTTTCAGGAAATTGGATCATTTCTATGAAAAAAATTAAGGATATATTAGAAGATTCACCATATTGTATTAAAAAAGCAATACAATTAATTAAGTCGGAAAAAAAGAGTCATTATAAAAGAGTAATTATTTTAAAATATTTACAAAATAAAGGATTTACAATAGAAGAGATAGCCACATTTTTTAGATTTTATTTAAACTCTACAGAAAATAATAAAGAACCTTGGAAAATATGTTTCTATTGTAATTATTATTTCAAAAATCCACATAAATTCGATTTAAAAACCTGGTGTAAATTTCTTAATGATCCAAAAAGCATTTACTATGTTTGTGATAGAAATGAGTGTCTTAAGAATAAGTGTAAATATTTATAATATCAAACAGATGCGTCCAATTCAATTGAAAAATGGGCAACATTTATTAAATTAAAAATATGTGTAATAGATAAATATAAAAATCTAATTTCAAAAAATTATATAATGACACTTCAGAAATTTCAATTTTCATTAACATTTAAAGAGGACGCTTGTGATTTTTGTGGGCTATGTTTTCATAAATGTCCAGTTTTGAAATTGCCTATTGAATTGGCTCAAAATGAAATAAAGTCGCTTGTTAAATCAGGGAGATCTAAATATGTATTAAATAAATGCACAAGTTGCATGGCTTGTAATCATTATTGCCCGAATAATTGTAATCCACATTCGCTCATTTTATCTAAATGGAATGAAAGATACCTAAAAAAGGGACTTCCTGAAAGAGCACGCCTAGCACTGCCGTATCATTTCCCAAATTTATATTCTCTCACTATTAAACACATACCTAAAGACGAAAAAAATCTTATAAAAATATGGAATATGAACTGGAAAAATCCACCTGACTCAGATGTTATGATTTATACAGGATGTAATTCACTTTTACAGCCATTTTTATTAGACTCAAAGATTTTTAAAGATATCCCCATTTTTGGATCCTTAGAACTCTGTTGTGGAGAACCACTTTATAGGATGGGGTGTTTAGATGCAGGAAAAACTGTTGGCGAATATTTAAAGGAACAATTTGATCAAATGAAAATTAGAAAAATGATTACAGTCTGTCTTGCTGGATATCATATGTTCAAATATGTATATAATGATATTTTTAATATTAAATTCAATTTTGAAGTAGTTTCAATTATTGATTGGCTATGGGAACAAATTCAAAAGGGTGAAATTGAACCACAACCTTTGAAAAAAACTGTAGCAATTCATGATAATTGTTGGCCTAAAGCATCTGGAAATATATTTTTTGAAAAAGTAAGGAATATTTTAAAAGCATTTGAAATAGATGTGGTCGAACCTAAGCATACAAGAGAAAATGCATTGTGCTGCGGAATTGGTGCAGCAGCTTCAAATTATAGTATAATATATTCTGTTAAATCAGCTCGAAAAAGATTAAGAGAATTAGATGTAAAAGGTGCTGATTTTATCGTTGATTACTGCGGAGGGTGTAATTGGTATTTAACTTTAGCTAAAAATGTATCACTTTCAAAATTACCAATTTACCATTTAATTGAAATAGTACAAATGGGTATTGGTGAAAAAATAAAACATAGAACGGATCAACGCATTAAAAATCTTCTACTTTCAATTATGGGCAAAAGTTTAGCAAGTTATTTGAGAGTAAAAAGATTTTGGATAGCAAAAATAATGGATAAACCAGTTATTGATGATTAAATAATAGATTAAATAAATCCTTCTTTATATAGATACTCAGCAACTAATATTTCGCCTTTTGCAGCACCACGTTTTGTATTATGAGATAGGCATGTATATTTAAATCCATTAAAAGCAGTTTCATCAAGTCCACCAACGATAGTAGCCATACCACCATATTTTTCAACATCTACGCGTGGTTGGGGGCTATATGGATCATCTGTTACTATTATTGGGTTAGTTATTGCAGTAGGATATTTATTAGGGTCAAGTCCAGGGTATTTTTGCAATACATCTTTAATATCTTCTAAGCCACAAGGGTCTTTAGTTTTTATAAAGATACTTTCCATATGTCCATTTATTGAAGTAACTCTATTACATTTACAATCTAATTTAAAATTTGCATTAATTATTTTTCCATCCTGAAATTTACCGAGGATCTTTAATGTTTCTTTTTTAACTTTTGATTCTTCATTTTCAATATATGGAATAACATTTGCTATAATATCATATGACGGGACTCCTGGATAACCTGCGCCAGAAATTGCTTGCATTGATACCATTATGACCCATTCAAGACCAAATGCATCATAAATTGGCTTAAGCGACATAACTAAACCTACAGTAGTACAGTTGGGACCGGGTACTACGAATCCATCCCATCCTCTGTTTTTTCGTTGTACATCAATTAATTTAATATGCTCAATATTAGTCTCAGGAATTAAAATAGGTACATCATCATCATACCGAAATGCAGATGCAGTAGATATAACAGGCTTATATTTAGCGCACTTTTCTTCATATTTTCTTGCAATAGAACCAGGTAATGCCGAAAAAACGATGTCTATAGCGTCAAGGTCGATATCATCTACAAGTTTAACTTTTTTTTCCCAAATTTCATCAGAGGGTGGATTGGGCCCATGCCATACTTTTACCCGCTCTTTGTATTTTTTTCCCGCCGATCTTTCCGATGCATATAAATCCGTTATTTCAAACCAAGAATGTCCTTCTAACGCCTCTATAAACTGCTGACCAGCCATTCCTGTTGCTCCTAAGATCGCAGACTTTAATTTTTTCAAGTTAACAATTCTCCTTTAAATTATATTAAATTTAATCTACACTTTAATTGTTTTTATTTAAGAAATTCATAAAATAAAAAATTATCTAAAAATCATTATTTTAATTAAAAAATATGAAATTATTAGACATTATTAAATATTATGGGATAATTTAATAGATATTCCATAATATCAGCAGACTATATTTTCAAATTTTTTACCTTTAGAAAAATCCAGATTTTTATGAACAAATAAATTTATTTTAATATTATCTCAATCTCAAAATTATATAATTAGTCAATATAAAGTATTTAGATTATAGCATTTTATAATTTAAATTATAAAAATTTAATCAAATTAAAAAAATAATTGAAATTTATAATTAATATTTTTCTACAACTATCTCATCACCATCTTTAACGTGAGATAGTATTTTAACATCGCCAAGAATTTTTCCAAAGACATTTACTGGACTTGCAGCTATTGGTTTATCATCTTTACTTGCTGGAGTTCTGCCCCAAAAAATACACATACTTTTTCCAACATCCCAATACCCAATTTCTCCAATATCTACATTAGCACGGGCATCAGGTTCCAATTCTAAAATAATGGGTATATCAAAATAAACTTCCTCTCCCCATGTATTGATATTACTTTTAAATGGTAAAGCACCCCATATTGCATTTGCCGATGGAGTATCAAATAATTCTCCTTCTAATTCTAAATTGGCAGACTTTACTTTAACTTTAATTCTTCTTACCAATTAGACTACCTTTCTTTGTTTTTGAATTGTTATCAACATTAAATTTAGAATTAAAAATTTTTTGTTTTATTATAATTTGGGAGATTTTTGAATTTTTTAGCTAATTACTCATTTCAAAATCTATTACTCAAAAGAATAAATTAAATATATAAAAATTATTAATGGTTAAAAATAATTATTAAATTTACAATTTCGTTCCACTAAATTTAAAAAATCAATAAAATTTATCTAAATAATAATCTTTTTTGAAGTTTAAATGTATTTTGCTCTTAGCCTTTTATAGTCCTTATTTTAAATCTCGTGAAATTATTAATTAATCATTATTATCAATTAAATATTGAAATAATCATTTAATTTTAATTTTATGCACTAGAACTCTTAAAGTTTCATATCTATTAATTTAAAATAATATCTCCATAATACTTGGATTAATATTTATAATGTCTTAAATTATGATTCAAAAAATAATTGGTGATTTTAATTTGATGACTCCGAAAAAATGTATGTTATGTGAAAAATTTAAGAAATTAAAACAATTTGAAAATATGAGAAGTCAATTTCATAATTGGTGTGAAAAATATCATAGACCTGTAGCTTTAGTTAAATGCAATGGTTCTGAATTAGCGGTCAAATACTTAGAAAACGACAGTAATCAGGAAATAGATGCCAATAAAGATAATATTTATGAGATTTTTAAGGTACAAATTGACCAATTTTAAGCTAAATAAAAATAAATTTTTTTAATTTATTTATATTCTTTTTTACTATGTAAATAAAAGATTTTGATTGGATATGAATTTTGTTAAAAATTCGTTGTTCGTTTATATT
>SUPR01000104.1 GCA_005191425.1 Candidatus Helarchaeota ASGARD archaeon Hel_GB_B | reverse complement strand
CGTCCCTAATTATCATAGTATTTGGAAAAACACGCCTAATAGCAACATCCCAGGCAGGTTTATAATCGACAACGATAAACTTCGGCTGTGCACCCAGCTTTTTTTAAAAAGGACAAGTAATTTTTCTATTTCTTGTTGGTCTTTACCTCTTCACAAATAGTACATAAGCTCCCGTCCTGTAATTCTGTCAGATATAACAAAGGCACAGCCATTTTTTTTTCTCTATATATTTGCTCTTCAAGTCAATATCTGAAAAAAATTTTAATTTTGGAAATGTCCCATCAACTCCGAAATGACCACTTGAGACCTCAGAACTTCCGCGGAACACCGTATTACTTTTCCATCAATACTCAATACCATAAACTTTTATCCATTTTAATACCGAACTCTTCTTCAACTTGATAGAATATAATGATCCCATTAATTCTACTATCCTCTCAACAGAATTCTCAAAATCATAGTATAATAGCAATATTGTATCAAGTACATCTCCAGTAATTGATAGACCTTTGACTATCTCGTCCCGTACTACTTGAAAAATCGAGAGACAGGATTTGCACTTTAGGTGAATACTTTCGAATTCCACAAATTTTCTACGAGTTTTGGCGCCTAAGTCCTTGATAATTCTGGGCTATGAGTTAACTCGAATGATATTATTAGAGTTAAACATAGGATATGAAATATTAGATAAGTCTGGGGCTGGTAATCTGGTAATAACACAAGGCTTATCGTCAATATTGTCCATGAGCATTTTTGTGTAAAATAATTAATATAAAAGCGAGTACTCTCCCCGTAATACAACGCTAAAATGGAAGAAAAAAAGTAAAATGTGATGTAAAAACTCGACTAAAATTAAGATGTAATAAAAAATAGGTCTAGAGTCGTAAAAAATTTGGAAAAAAACTTAGAATCTTTGAAATAGTTAAAAATATATATTCAACAAAAAACAATTAACATAATCATTTTTAAAAAATAAAAATAAAAGGGCTATATGTATTTATTTCTTTAACAAATTCTTTTAGCAATTTCTATAACATGAGACGCTAGTAGTTCACTTGTCTTTAAACCAATTTCATCTTCTGATGATTTTCTAAATTCTTTTATTTTATCACCTTGAAAAGAACCAATAGCATAATTTGGCTCTATTACTTTCCCTGCTGCGCCTACCACGATGCCACCATGAATTAGAGCAAAATTCATTAAAGCTGATATTACTTCATGTTGAGCTCCATATCTAAGACCTGATGAACTTATGAATCCAAAAACTTTATTTTTTAACTTATGTCCTGCCATTTTAAGTGGCCTTGACCTATCCATGAAATTTTTTAAGATACCTGGTGGTCCTCCAAAATATGATGGACTTGCAATGATTATAGCATCAGCGTCTAATAATTTATCTCGTAATTGTTTCATATCATCATTTTTATCTAACGGGCATTCCATTTTCTTAACGCAAGTGTCGCAACCATTACATGGAATTATATTATAATCTACTAAGTAGATTTTTTCGATATCTGCATCTTCTTTAATTTTTTCTAAGGCAGCGTCCAGAAGTGTATCATTACTTTTACCCTTGCGTGGACTTCCCAAAATTCCTAATACTTTTACCATTTTAATCATTTACATTTAATTTGTATTATTGTTTAAACTCAATTCTTTTACTAAAAATTTTATCCATTATTTTAGATTTTTATGTTCTAATTAATTTTAAATAATAATCAACAATATACACTAAAATTCAGAAGATTATTTTTTATTTTTTTCAAAATCCTCCAATTTTAAAAGCGAATGACAAAGAATTAAAGAAGTTTTACAATAATCCGAAAAATAAAAACTTCTGATTAATGGCTATTTTTATTTTGGCTAAAATTTAAAGTATCTGTTAAATATTTTTTATAAAATTTTTGATATTAATGTTTGAAAAATATGATAACCTTAATTTTATTTTAATTTTACCGAGAATTATATAATATCTCTCAGATTAATATCTTTATTAGATAAAGTTTTATTTATCATATAAAATTAATAAATTTTAATATTCAAATAGATTTAAATAATAAATTGTTTTTTTAAGTGAGTCTTATGTTAGTCATAAAAATATCCATCATTATTTTAAAAAATTAGTTATTTTCTAGTATGGATTGGTGGTTTTTATAATGATAAAGGCAGTTATTTTTGATCTGGGCTTTACACTCGTAGGACATAAAGATTTTACAATACCAAAATATCTAGATTTAATAGATAAAGGAATAAACAATGTAATTAATTATTTAGTAGAAATTGGCATACTGAAAAAAGAAAATGCCAGAAAATTTGCCCGAAAATTTAAAAAAATAAAATATATGGCTTTTGATAAGTCATTCGACGATCTTGTAGAATATTCCACAGAATATTGTTTAACAAAAACATTTGAAGAATTTAAAATTAAAGATAATGACCTTGTCAATAAATGTGCGGGAATATTTCATGCAATAGAAGCTGAGTTTTGGGCTCCATTTCCAAATACCAAGCCAACTCTTGAAAAGTTAAAAGCAATGGGGTTAAAAGTTGCTTTATTGTCTAATGGTCCATATGATAAAGGAATTAAAAAATTGTTGGAAATTTTAGAACTTAAAGATTATTTTGATTTAATAGAAACTTCTGCTAATATTGGATACACAAAACCAAATCCCCTTACATTTAATACAATCCTAAAAAAATTAAATCTAAAACCCGAAGAAGTAATTATGGTCGGCGATGATTTATTAAATGATTGTAAAGGTGCATCAGATGTTGGACTTTTATGTGTTAAAGTAAAAAAAGATTTTAATTTTCCATATGAAGTTGGATTAAAATTTAAACCCGATTTTACGATTAATGATATAAGTGAAGTACCAGATATAATTAAACAAATTAATGAAATTTGAGAATTAGAAGTGTTAATCTTAATAAATTGATTTTATGTTTAATAGATAACCTATTTTTTAATAAAAGAAGCACCAATTAAATGAGCAATCCTTATGCATTCAGGAATATGCCCAATGTTAATTGTTAAGTTCAATATTTCTTTTACAATTTCAATCGTTAAATTAGATGTATAATGGACATAAATTGGTCTCGGGCTTTTTTTAATGGTAATTTCTTCGATTTTTTTAATTTTTTTAAATATTTCCCATTTTTTTTCCCAATTTATTTGATTTTTTTTAAGGGCTAACTTAATAGATTCAAGATCTGGTCTATGTTCAATTATAACAATAACAGGTCTTTTAACAATATTAGAAAGTTCGTCTATATCACATACATTGAAACCACCAAATGTTATTCCATTTAATAAAATCACTCTTATTTGTCCATAATGATTTGAATTTAATATCATATCACTAATTTTCTCAGTAGCATCAAATCCATCTATTTCTATTTCAGTTTGGATAACACCCTCTACTCTATAATTACCTCTTGTAATTACTCCAAATACTTTTGCATTTCCTTTAGTATGAGGGATAAATGGTCCATCATCAACTCCAATTGCCCGTATTTCCTTTTTAACTTTGCGTATTTTCATAAATGATAGTCACTCTTTTTAAAAAAATCAAAAATTCTATTATAATTTATCTATTTACTGGAAAATAAATCATCAATCGAGTTTTTCAAAATCTTATCTCTTGTTGCTCTTTGAAATTCGATAAGTTCTACATTTAATAATTTGGACATTTCATTAGTAATCTGATGAATTTTTTTCGTGTTTTTTTTCTGTCGTACAATTTTTAATTTTAAGTATAACTCCTTTGCCTTTTTAAAATCTTCAGGCGTTAAATCAGAAATTCGTTTCAAGATATCTACATGTTCTGTTAATTTTTTAGTCCCTTTTATAATTTTTCTGCGTAATCGAGTTTGTTTTCCAAATTTTTTACTTAATTCTTCTAATATAATCCCACTTCGATTTGATAAAATCTCAATTTTTTGTTGTAAAAATTCTATGTATTCATCAAATTTTAATACTACAAGAGTTAATTTTGTTTCCAATGATTCAATAGTTTTTTCAGTTAATTTAGTTTCTAGATTTTTCAATTTTTTTGTTTGGGTTTCTAAAACTTCCTTTTGTGATTTTAATTCTTCAGCTAGATTAATAATTTTTCTTACATCTTGAATTTTAACATCTTTAATGTCAGTTTTTCGTATCTCATATATTAATTTTAAAGCCGATTTTAATACCTGGGGCGATATTTTATCAATATCTGCTATATACTGCTGAATTAAGTCCATTGCATCATCAATTGCTATTTTCAATTCTTCTGTTTTTTCTTTAAAAATGTCTTCCTCTTCAGTCTCATAACCATATTCTTCAAGTTTAAAATTAACCGTACTCTTATTTGATGCTAAATTTATAACCCCACTTTCTAATGCTGCTCCTTTTTGACCACCATTAATTTCAGAAATTTTTGAACCTTCAATTTCACCCTCTCCATATTTTTTATCCTCTTTTATACTCATTAAGTTTTTATCAGTTCCATCTAAAATATGTTTAACTGAGTTTTTCGATGTATATGGTACATTTAAGTTTTCAATTGGAATGTCATTTTCATTATTTTTAGTACCAAATCCAACATCTATATTATTTGCTGATATGGTCTTTATGGATGGTCTTGGTGGCGGAATATCCAATGAAAGTTGTTCTGGCATAGCGTTAAGTTCCTCATTTTTAATTTCAATTCTTTTTAAATCTCTTGTTTTCTCTGATTCAATTATTTTTTTACTGGTTATCTTTACTTTTTGAGATGGTTTAAGCGGAGTCGAAGTAGAAATTTTATGTGAAGATGAAATGGCATCTTTAAGTGAAATTTGATTCGGGGTTTTGAGCGGGGTTGGAGTAGAGGCTTTAGGTGGGGTTGGAGTAGGGGCTTTAGGTGGGGTTGGAGTAGGGGCTTTAGGTGGGACTGGAGTGGGGGCTTTAGGCGGGGTTAGAGTGGTGGCTTTAGGCGGGGTTAGAGTGGTGGCTTTAGGCGGGACTGGAGTAGAGGCTTTAGGTGGGGTTGGAGTAGGGGCTTTAGGCGGGGTTAGAGTGGTGGCTTTAGGCGGGACTGGAGTAGAGGCTTTAGGCAGGACTGGAGTAGAGGCTTTAGGCGGGGTTAGAGTGGTGGCTTTAGGCGGGACTGGAGTGGGGGCTTTAGGTGGCAACCTTGAAGGTGGTGTTGAAATAGCTCTGGGCGGAATTTTAGATGCCTTTTGCGAACCAGCTATTGGTGGGGCTTTAGGTGGGATATTAGAAGAAATCGATGCTTTTTTTTGCATTAATTTTGCAGCAATTTCAGAAACTTTTTTAGTACCTATTTCTTCAGGGGGTTTAATCTCAATTTTCTTACTTACTATAAGTTTTTTGATCCAAATTTCTCTAATTTTCTCCTTATATTGTTTTAATAAAGTTTTAGTTTTAATTTTTTTCTTTATTTTTAGGTTTTTTAACAGATTGATTAATTCTTTTTCGCAATCACCTAATAAAAGTTGTAATTTTAATTTTAATGTCTTTAATTTAACTTCATATTCGTCTTTATTCAAATTAACTAGTTTGTAAAGAGCATTTTTTGAATTTAAATTTATAATATCTATTAATATTTTCTCAGATGCTTCTATAAAAGAATCTACAATAAGAATCGGTGGAATTCTTTTACTTTCTAGAAAATCAAATATTGGTTCATTTTCAAATTCAGCAGTTTCCATAAATTTCATAAATTCAAATTTAATTTGTTTTTGAATAGGGGCTAGTCTCTGATCAGGTTGAGGTGGAATTAAAATTTCATTTGAGACTTCTATTTCCTCTTCTACTTTCTTTTCAAATCCTATTTTATTATAAAGTTCATAAATTCCTGAAAAGGCGAGAAAAGAGATCAAATTAGATTTAAATTCATCAATATCAAAATCTTTTTCTTTTTTATTAATCAGTTCTGCTATTTTATTAATTAAAACTAATGGAACACCTGAAAATATTTCAAAAAATTTTTTCATTTCGTCTTTTTTATTTGTTATTTTTTCAGTAATCCAAACTGAAAATAAATTAATTATTTGCTCAAGTAATTTATATCCAATAATTTTAGATGGTAATTTTCCCTTTTTCTTACTTTTTGATTTTTCAATTAATTTTTCAATATCTAAATCTTCAAGCGGTTCAAATATATTTTTTAAATAGTCGATTAAAGTTGGATTTTGTGATAAATCCGTCAAATTTTCGGGTAAATTCTCTAATTTTTCTATTATTGCCTTAAGAAATTGGACTTGTTTATCATTCAATGCTTGATTTCTTACAATTGCATTAACAATCTGAGCTATTTCGAAAAATTCATTTGGTTTATTTTTAATGTAGCCCTTTAATTCAATTAATTTCTCTTTTTTGTCCTTGGGGATTAGAATTTTATTTTCTTTTTTAGATTCTTCCTCGATTTGTGTTAGTATAGCATCAATTAAATTTAGAACTTTATTAATTTGGTCTCTATTAATTTCTCCTCTTTTAGATAAATGTAAAATTGCATTTAACGAGTCCTCAATAATTTGGACACTCTCAGGTCCAAAAGACATTAATTTTCGTTCTTCGTCTAATTTTTGTTTGGCAAATACCCATTCATTATACATTTTATGTCTATTTTCAAGGTCAGGCTCAGATTTTTCGATAGTACTCTTTATTGAATTAATTTTTTCCTTTAATTTTCCTTCTTTAATAGTTGGGATCATAAATTTTGGACTTAAGGAACATGATAATGCGCCATAATATCGCATATTTAACCATAAATTCATTATTTCTGCTACTTGTTTTTGATTAATGTTATTAAGAGCAGCAAGTTCTAATGATTTTTCCGAAGTAAACCCCTCACGTATTCCTTTAGGAGTTTTCTTCAATATTTCAATACATTCTTCAGGATTATAAATAGAAAATAAATTAAGCAATTGATATTGAAATCTTAATGCTTTTAAATTAGTCTCTAATGGTTTTAAAAGACTATTTACTGTTCGTAATTTATTTTCAACAACCGCAATTAATTGATTAGGTTGAAATGAATGAAACTTTTTTAATTCATCTAAATCTTCTATAAATGGGAAATAATTTCTATTAAATTCATTAAGTCCTACTTTCTGGTAAGGCCATTCGACTTTTTCCTTTTTTAATATATTTAAAATTTTTTCTAATTCCTTTTCCAATTCATCTATATCATTTCTAATTTTAACCAATACAATTCCCAAAATATTTTATTTATTGTTTCTACTTTTTCAATATATACCCAATTTTATTTATTTTATGAATTTTTTCTAAATCTTTTGAATATTTCATGATTTTTTGAATTAAGAAAAAAATATAGCCCGTTTTGTAATATCTAGTAATTTTTGATAACTTTTTAACAAAATAAGAAATAAACTGAATTTCTTTTTTAAAATAAGAATAAATATTATATTATATGAATAAATGAGATAAAAATTCAGTTTAATTTTTAATTCAAAAATAAAAAAATAAAATTTGAATTTTGTTTTTACATTAAATTATTATTGTTTTTGGCCTTTTAACCAACTATACGATACCTACAATAATTTCTACTGAAATTACCAGATAGAAAAATTGAAGTGAAAATTAAATTATTATTTATTAAAAATGAAAATACATTATTTAATATCAGTGAAATTGTTTGAAAAGGTGATTTCCTTTTGCAAAAGTAGATTTGCCCTACAAATATACTGAATGTCTTTTATGCGGTACTGATAATGTAATATTTGCGTAGAGGAAAATGAGTACTATGTTTGTCCGAAATGTATTATTATGTGAATTTAATGAATTTTAACCTTCTCTTTATTGTTGTGAATTATGTGCGTAGTGTATTTTTATAATAAATATATCTATTTTAGGTTTGGAATATGCTTTTTCTTATAATATTGAATATATATAAAGCAATAAAAGAGGATTAGTGATAATCTATGAAAAAAATATTAAATAAATATAGATTTTAAAATTGATCGGTGATAAAAGAATGATGTTTCAAATTTTTAATAATTTAGATTTAAAAGAGATAATGTGTAAAGAGGAGGATATAGTATTTTTTGTAGGTGCGGGCATTTCTATGAATCCGCCATCTAATATATTATCCGCCAGAGGAATTATGGAAGGGATCTTAGAATATATAATTGATAATCAAGGTAATATATATAATAAATTAAAAGAGATTTTATTTAACATTCGTTTTGAGGCTTATATAACCATTTTTTTATATTTATTTGATAATAACAAAACATTATTAAATTATTTTTTACAAAATAGGGAACCTAATAATATTCACTATTTTTTAGCAAGAAATGCTATGAGAAATGTTCCGATTTTAACTACAAATTTCGATATTTTAATTGAGAAAGCATTAAAAAATTTAATTAAATCTGAGTCTAGAAGCACTGAGGAATTAAAAAAATATGTTAAATTACTAATTTATGATGAAGATTTTAAATATTTTAATGAGATGACTAATAATATTAAAGATGAGGACAAATTAAATTATTTACCACTTCAAAATAGCCCAATATTAATTGCCAAGTTACATGGATCTGCTTTAAATTATTTTGAAAATAAGAATACAGTTGATTCTATTGAAATTGATATCCAAAGTATATCTAGGAAAATTAAAGAGGAAGCCGGGTCAGAATTTTTAGGTTTGACTCCGTATAAGAGAAATTTTTTAAGGAAAATTCTTAAAGAAAAAACATTAATAGTAATGGGTTATTCTGGAAATGATGATTTAGATATTATACCCGAAATAAAAAAGATTTCAGGAATAAAAAGAATAATATGGTTTGAATACGAAAAAAGAACCGATGATTCATTTGAAATTTATAAATTAAATATTAATAAAACGGATGATCATATAATAGAGATTTTTAATACTACTTCAGAAAATGAAAAATCTCTTGATATAAATTATCTTGACAATTTCTTAAAAGAATTTGGAATTCTTAACCCTGCAATAGAAATTTTTAAAGTAAAATGTGATGTCTTCAGGTTTATATCAAATTTAATGAAATATGAAATTACTCCAGATAATTTGAACTTACAACAAAACTTAATAAAAGAATTTACTTCATGGTTAAAAATCAATTTTGATTCCGTGAAGAAAGAAGGTCTCATAGAGCAATTTATTGGAATATTATTTTATCGTACAGGTAAATTAAAAGAAGCTTTAAAACATTTTACTAGATCATTAAAAATATTTAAAGATAAGAGCGATAAACATGGAAAATTATTATCTATAATTTTATTAGGTGGCATCTATAGTAAATTAGGCGATAAGAACAGAGCTATTCAATATTATAATGAAATTTTGGAACAATTTGATAATATTGATATGAAAATAGAACATTTTAGAAAAAGTGATTTGGAGTTAAAAACAAGGACTTTATTGGAGCTCGGTAATATATATTATTTTTCTGGAAATTTAGATAAAGCAACTAATATTTATGGAAATGTAATAAATTATTCAAAAATTTTGGAAAATTATGAGATTACAGCAGCTACATTTTCTCAAATTGGTTTAATTTATAAGACTAAAGGATTACTTGATAAAGCTATGGATTGTTATATGAGGTCTTACAAAGCTTATCAATTACTTGGATTTATCGAGCAATCTGCTATGATTCTCTCAAATATGGCAGAGATCTACTATATTAAAGGAGATCTTAAATCTGCATTCGAAAAATATCAAAAATCATTAGAAATTGGAAGAAAAATGAATAATCTTGATATAACATATACATCTCTAATTAATTTGGGAAACATATACAGACAAAAAAATGAATATAATAAAGCACTCGAATCTTATAAATCTGCTGAAAAATTGAGTCTAATGACAGGAAATTTTGATGATCAAGCCATAGCATTTTTAAATATAGCTAATATATATGTTGATCAATCTAAAAAAGATGCTTCTAAAAATACACGTTATAAAAAACTTAAAATGGCTTTAGATCTGTATCAAAAAGCTAGAAAAATTTTTGAAAAAACAAATAATATTAAGGGCTTAGCAAATTCAATAGGAAATATCGCAAATATACATTTTGGATTAATGAATTTTCAAAAAGCTATTGACACATATAAAAAATCATACGAACTGGAAAAACAATTAGGAAATCTAAAAGGTATGGCAATAAAATTATATAATATTGGTAATTTGTATGGCGCTTTAGGGAAAGATAAAGAAGCATTAGAATATTTTTCACAAGCACTTATATTATCTAAAGAATGTCAATTCTCATTGGGAATTCAAAATATATTATCCAGTTTGAAATACTTTTTTAAAAATGAAAAAGAAATGAGAAAATTCTTAAAAAATAAAAAAATTTTAATCAATTAAGATTAAATTAGTATAATTAATATAAGATTTTTTATTTTACCTTTTACTAATTGATTCCTTTAATATAGAACTTGCAATTATGTGTTTTGCATTTCTTTAAGTTCGAGATCACGCACAATTTCTCTTTGAATATTGATAGCTTTTTGTAAAAATAAACGAGAATTATATGTATCATTAAGGTTTGAATAAATTTCTGCCATAGTAGAATAGATTGATGACAATAATTTCCTTAATTTCGGAAATTTCTTAATCTTATTACCCGTTTGTAAATAGTTTAAAAGATTATTTCCAAATTTAAGCGCTTTACGATACTTACCTTCTTTCACAAATACAACCATTATATTAAATAAATTTTGAGTTGTTATATCGATTATATTGAGCCTTTTACTACCCGAAAGTGAATCGTTTAGATATTTATATGCTTTATCCAATTCATCATTGTTTAAATATGCTGTACCTAAATGACTCATATTTACTATTTTCCAATATTCATTTCCTATTTCATTAAAAATTTCATTACTCTCGTTTAAATACTTAATAGAATCTTCTAAATTATTGTTATTTAAATAAAATAAACCAAATGCTAAACAAAC
>SUPR01000103.1 GCA_005191425.1 Candidatus Helarchaeota ASGARD archaeon Hel_GB_B | reverse complement strand
ATAATAGATCTACCACTATTATTAACGTACCAGCTACGACGAGGGGCATTAGAATATCTTTGAAGAGCATCTAGCATGTCTTTAATAGGGTAAAGGACATTTCCTTTATCAATATATGTAACATTCTGGCCAATTAAATCAAAAATAATGGCATAAATTAAATTAAAATACGCATTCCTATGATATTTTACCAGGCGCCATAAATTAAGTTCATATGCTTTTTGATAGATTGCTTTTAATTCTGGATTTTTTTCAAGAAGGAGTAAAACTAACGTAGTAGCGTGATTAAGATTAAAAGCATAATATTGCCAATTGACATTCCAATCAGAACTATCTAAGATTTGCATAGCATAACCTCTATTGACGGCATAGTCAATGTACATTTGATTGTATTTTGCCGGGTCAACAAGTGCACCAATCTTGAGGAAAGCCAAGATGGCAACAGTCCCAGGGCCCATAAAGAATAGCCCAGACTTAAAATCAGCGCCCATTAAAGAATTACCATTCTTGTCTACTATAATCCAATTGACTTTAATATAATAGTCAAGGAGCATCTCAACATTAGTCCTAATTAAATCGCAAATTTCTTTAGCTTTAGGCGTTGGGTCGTCTTTTAATAAGTAATATGCCAGTCCAAGTCCAAACATAACGCCAATATTTTGGTCGCGACTTGTCTTATCTTCGACCCACCACGTGGTATTTTTGTATGTAATATTAAACATATTATGGCTTGGACTAAAAAAGCTACTCCATTTAGGGTCATTAATATATGTAGAATTATAGGGCACCGCAAATCTGACTAAATAACCGGGTTCACCACTAATGGTAATTAATCTTTTAATGCCCAAGCATGCCTTATTTATTTGATTAAGGGCACTTTTATTTCTCGTTACTGCGTATCTAAATGCTTCGCTTGCAATAAAATAACCCGTCCATATAGGACTATCACCCATCCCAGAGTATCTTTTTACTGTCACGTTAGGATATGGCCCACCAAAAGAAACATCAACAATTGTATCTAATGGTAAATGATATTTCCTTTGAAAATAACCATGCCAAATTGATTTATTATATAATTGAGAATAATTTGGGGTCTGAAATGTTGGTAAATAATTTGAATTATAATAAAGATATAAGTTATTATTAAATTCGGTATATTCATTTAGCGCATAGAAGAAATAACCTGCTACATTAAAAAACCATATAATAGGAGAAAGTATTATTAAAGTAATGATAAATAAAATTAAAACCCTTTTCTTATCTACTTTTATAGATTTGAATTTAGTAAGTTTTACCATTTTGATAAACCTTGAGATAAATATGATCTATTATTAAATATTAATATGATAATGATGATTATAAGAAGATAAGATATTTCAAAAATTCTTAATAAAATTAATTAGTAAATAATTGAGTATCCAATATTTTTTCAAAAAGGATTTCGTCTATCCATTCACCATTTATATAATATTGTTTTTCTCTTTTTCCAATCTGCTTAAATCCGAATTTCTTGTAGATATTGAGGGCTACATAATTGTTATGAAAACAACTTAAACAGATTTTTTTGAACAGATTTTCTTTTTTTACAATCTCAAGACAATTTTTAATTAATTCTGATCCAATACCCATGAAACGATATTTAGGTAAGATAATAATTCCCAATTCACCCACATGACTACTAGCATCCCAATCAAGATGTTCTATTGTTAACTCACCAACTACTTTATTGTCAATTTCTGCGACTAAAATTAAATTTTGTTGCTCGCGCATCCGTAAATACCAACTTTGTTTTTCAAATTCAGATTTTACCGTATTAAATACGGGTATAAATCGCCGCTCAGACACTACTACATTGAAAATATTCCAAATTGCGTCAAGATCCCTCCTTAATCCACGCCTAATTATTAGTGGTTGACCATCTTTAAGTTTGATATTAGTAATGATGTAATTTCTCAAAAGAATTCTACCTAATCATGCATTTTTCTTTTTTATTTTACCTTCAATTTTACTTTGAATAAATAACCAAATATTAGAAAATTTTTTGATTAATTACTCAATAAAAGAATTTGGAAAAAATTACCTAATTTTACCTACTCAAACCAGAAAATATTTAAAAAATTATTATGACTAAAATATTAAATGAAATTATTACTAAAAAGAACCAGCAGAATTTTAAAAAAAAAGGAAATAAGATAAAATTATATAAATATTTTTTTAACCAAAACTTAATGGACTTTTTAATAAGATAGATAAGGGGATATCTTGATAATCACCACTTGGAGTAGTTCGTCTAATAGTTAAAGGTAGGACATCTGCTTCTAATTCGAGAATAGCCACTTCAATTGGGTCGATATTATATTCTTCTTCTAAATCAATTAATATAGGAGCCCCCATACTTATTTGTAAAGCTATAGCTCCAATTATTCTTGAACGCTCGAATCTTGTTAAATGATCAGGACCAATTACTATTTTAAAACCAGTTTCATCCTCAGAACTCTTGTCCATATCCTCTTTTTTTGAAGAGATTTTCTTGGTACTTTTTGATGTTGATTTCTTTTTTGGCACGATGAATTATCACCATTTAATAAAAAAACCATTAAAACTAGTAATTATTTTTAGTGAAATTTGTATATTTAAGATTTATAAATACTTTTAAAATTTTTGGATTTTGTAAGGAATATTTGATTCGGATAAATATGTCAAAATTTTTTAACTTTATTTTTGACTAATTAAAATATTTAATAAATTCTTTTCCGATGTTTCTATTAATTAGAAAAAATATAAATATTTTTTTATTTAGAAAAATTTGAAATTAATGCTAATGTTTTAAGGATATTAATTTAAAAATTTCAAGAAATATAGAAAATTTCAGAGAAAAAATTTTTTCTCAATTGATGGATGAAAATTTTTTTGAAAAGAAAATAGGTGGTATCTATAAATAATACAGCAGAAAAATTAGCATCTTTAAAAAAAAGCCAGACATTTCGAGATATTTTTTTCATGTATGTTACAATATATATCTGTTATGGTATAATTCCCGTAATAACAGATAATTTAGCATATATTAGTATTGATTATAATGAGATTGGTATAATAATTTCAGTAAATTTTATAGTCCAAACATTTAGTATCTTATTTTTTGGTTATTATTCTGAAAAATTATCAAAGAGATTTGGTCGTAAAAAGGTATTTTTTATTACGAATTTAATTACATTTATTTCTTATGGATTAATTTCAATGGTCCAAAATTTTTATCAATTCCTTGTATTGATAATGATTTCTGCATTTTTTATTGGTGCGTTCATTCCGATTGGATTTTCTATAATTAGTGATATGTATCCACCACATGATCGTGGAAAACGATATGGTCTGATGAGTTTTGGGCTTGTTTTAGGTTCTGGTGGGGGTGTTTTATTTGCTACATTTATTGATTTGCTATTACCATCATCAATTAGTTGGCGTTGGGCATATGTATTAGGGTGTCTGCTGGGTATATGGCCAACGTTGACATATGGAATTAGAGATATTGACCCAGTGCGAGGTGAATCAGAGCCTGAGTTTGAGGATTTTGATGGTATAATTGAATATGATTATAAGGTCTCATTGAAAACCATGAAAAATATATTTAGTAAAAAAACTGTTTTAGGGATTTTAATTTATGTATTATTTTCGTCCATAACATTTTCAGCATTAGGGAATTGGGCAATAACATATTGGAGAGATTATAAAATTGGTCCTGTTATTGCAAATCCAGAACTATTAGCTATAGTAATATATATGATTGCAGGACTCGGAGCTATACCGGGGAATTTAATTGGTGGAAAATTAGGAGATAAATTTTATAAAAAAGGAAAAAAACGAGGAAGAGTCTATGTGATTTTAATGGGGATGATACCGGGTATATTTATTTTACTTGCGTTCTATTTGATGCCATTTCCTTCAAATACATTAGGAGAAATAATTGGGTATTCAATATTATTTATCATAATTGGGTTTATAGGATATATGTTGACAGCTTTCCCGCCATCTAATAATTATGCTATGCTTTCAGAAGTATGTATAATAGAAGAGAGAAGTTCTGCAAATTCTTATTACGGGATTATGGCTAATATTGCAGCTGTTTTTGGAAACCCACTATTTACATTTCTGCTTTTAAATTCGGGTTATTTGTTTGCAATGGTAGTTATTTTTTTGTTTTCCATTTTTGGAAATTGTATTTGGATATTACCTTTTATATATTATCCAAAAGAAGCAAAAAAGTGTAGAGAATTGATAGCTAGGAAAAGAAAAAATTTAGAAAATGCTCATTAACTGATTTGAAAATGAATATTAATAATTAAAATAAAGTTTGAGTAGATGAATAGTAAATGAAACGTATAATAATTATAGGAACTGGAATTGGTGGGTCAGGCATTGGCGCTTTAATAAATAAAAATTATAAAGTAGATATGAAGGTATTTGAACAAAATAAAATCATTGGTGGAAGGTGTGGTTCATACATAAAGAAAGATGACCAAGATAGAGAATGGAAATTCGATGTAGGTTGCCATATTATAAATGCATGTGATAAAGGGCCATTAGGAAAGATATTAGAAAAAATTAGAAAGAGTCAAGAGTTTAAATGGAGCCATACTAAAAATCCTGGGCCAAGAGTTAATATAATGGGAATGGAACTCAGAGCTAGTGGGGCTTCAAGACGGAAAAAAAAGGATAAAACAAAAAGAAGTAGACCTACATTGATACATCAAATTAAAGAGATGCCAGATGATGAAATTGAGAATTGGAATTATAGAAGTTTGAAAGAATTTTTAGACGAAAGATTGGGCAATAAAAATTTGTTAATGAAAATTATGTATTCTATGCAAGCCGGAGTAATGTTTGGGACTAGTCCTAAAGAAACTTCAGCCGGAGAATATTTAAAATGCACAAAATTAAATGCGCAAACGATGAGTATGGGCTATCCATTTGGAGGTTGTGGTGCAATACCTGAGACATTTTGTGAAGTAATTTCAGAAAATGGTGGCAATATCTATCTTGGCAAAGAAGGAAAAGTAAAAAAAATTATAGTCCAAGATAATGGAGTAATAGGGGTAGAAGCTGGCCCAGATTCTACTTTTTATGAAGCAGATATTGTCATTGCAAATTCAGATATTAAAACAACAGTATTTAAATTAGTGGGTGAAAAATATTTTGATAGGGAATATTCTAATTGGATAAAAAATTTGAAATGGGGAGGTCAAGTCTGTAGTTTAAAGATAGGAATAGATAAAATAATTACAGACCAAAAAATGCTAACATATGTACCAAAAACTGAAGGAATAGGCAATGCATTTAAAGCAATTGAAGACGAACTTGAAGATTTAGACTTTAAAAAAATGGGTATACCTGAAAAAAGTGCACAATTAATTGTACCGGTATCAAACCATGACCCATCGCTTGCACCTGAAGGGTGTCAGAATATCCATACAGTTACCCCCACAGCATTCGGAAAAATGGTAAAATGGAGTAAAAAAGATGAAGATAAGTGGCGCGAATGTTGTATTAATTCATTGGTATCACTTTGGCCTGAAATAGAAGACCATATTGTTATAAGTGATTTCATATCAACAAGTCAGCTTGAGGTACGGTTTGGCAAGGAAGGTGCTGGAACAGGTATTGCGCAATCAATTGATCAAGTAGCAGATAAAAGACCAAGTAAAATTTCACCGATAGAAGGACTATATTTTTGCTCAGGTGATGCAGGTGGATGGGGAATTGGAACAGAACTAGCAGCCCAATCAGCACTGGAATTATGGGATTATTTCGAAAAAAATAATATCATATAAAAATAATTTTTTTATTCATTTCCTTTAAATCATTTCTAAAAAAATCTCTTGATCATTTTCCATATCTTCTATGTCTCTGTTGAAAAACTCGAATTGCACGCCATAAATCGATTTTTCTTATAGCTGGCCAATAAATTTCGAGAAAAATTAACTCTGAATAAGCTGATTGCCAGAGTAAAAAACCAGATAATCGTTCTTCACCACTAGTTCTTATAATAACATCTGGATCAGGTAGACCTTTTGTATATAAATAATTTTCAATTGTAGTTTCATTTACATCCTCAATTTTCAATTTACCATCTTTTACTTCTTGCGCGATTTTCTTCATACAATCAACTATTTCATTTCTACCGCCATAACTAATAGCAATATTTATTTGAAATTTGTTATAGTTTTTAGTTTTCTCTTCCGCTTCCATAATAATTTTTTGGAGGTCTTCAGGTAGTTCATATAACCTACCTATTGCTTTTATTTTAACTTTATATTTATGAATCATTGGGTGGTCCATAATTTCCTTAAATTTCTTTTTTGCAATTTCCATTATTTTATTTACTTCTTGTTCAGACCGTTTAAAATTTTCAGTAGAAAATGCATATAAAGTAATAACACGAATTCCCAATTCAAAACAATACATCAAAATTTGTTCCACACGTTCTGCACCGACTTCGTGTCCATACCATGGAGGCAACCCTCTTTCTTTTGCATATCTACGATTACCATCTAAAATAATGCCAATATGCTCAGGCATTTGCTTATTTTTTATTTGACGCCATAACTTTTTCTTGTAAGCCCAATAAAATGGCTTCATTAGATAATCTGTAATTTCATAATATAATTTATTTAGACCTTTTTTATTCAATTACTTCACGACTTGAGTTTCAAAATGAAAATATAAAGTTAAAAAATTAATATTTTTTCTAATTTTTTGATTTAAATATATTTTAATATATTTTAAATTAAACATAAAAATAATAAGAATTTATTTAATTCATAATATTATAATTAAAAATCAAGTATTTTAGAGTGATTGTTATGAAAATAAAGTGGATAACACATGCTTGCTTTCAAATTATAACAAAGGATGATACAGTTATTTATTTTGACCCGTATCAAATAAAATCAGGAGAAAAAAAAGCAGATTTAATTTTAATTTCTCATGATCATTATGACCATGCAGACAAAAAAAGCATTAAAAATATTTTAAAAGATTCTACAGTAATAATTTGTCCTTTATCATCGCAATCGAAGCTCAAAAATTTTAAGACCGTTGGACTTGATGTGGGTGATACTACTGAAATTAAAGAAATTAAAGTATTAGCAGTTAGGGCATATAATATCGGAAAAATGTTCCATCCAAAGAAAAATAATTGGTTAGGATATATTGTTGAAACAGAAAATAAAAGAATATATCATGCAGGAGATACCGATTTAATTGATGAAATGAAAAATCTTGGGCCAATAGATGTTGCGATGATACCCGTTGGAGATACATATACCATGGACTTTAATCAAGGTGTAAAATCTTTAGAATATATTAAACCAAAAATTTGCCTGCCAATGCACCAATGGGATCATGATCTAAAAGAATTTAAAAAAATGGCTGAGAAAGAGAACCCAGATGTTAAAGTAGAATTAATTGAAGGAAGAGTTCTTGAGATTTAATTATTTTTTAAAATTTCCTATTATTTGAAATATTCCAACCTTCAATTTAAAAAAAAATTAAATAACATCTCTTAAGTAGATTTTATATGGACCTAATTTACCCCCAAAATTACCTGCTGAAATTATTTTTAATCCATTTACATCTTTTACGTTCTCAATTGATTGTCTCATAGCATCCTTAACTATATCTAATGAAGTTCCATTAATTACAATTTCAGGGATCGACTTTATACCATCAGGTACTTTTGAATCTGGGATAACGTCTTTTAATGTAGGACAGAACCAATGGTTTGTAGTTGGTCCAATTTCCGGATAATTTGTTTCCACTTTTGAGCCAGCTGAACATATATTAAACGAAGTAATTGCGCCATTTATTTGTAAAATAGTATCAACAGCAATTTCACCTGCTTCCAGTGCAGAATCGATACTATCACAAAAGAACCACAAATTGCCACCCATTATACCACTTTTAAAGTTGATAAACCTTTCAATTAAAAAATCATAACCCATCATAATTGGGACATTTATCATTTCTTTGTCTTTAAAATTGATGATTTTTTCATAACCATCGCCGCAATGCCCTACATTGTCCATCATTTCAAATTTATCTTTACTTTCGAAAGCATTGAAAACTGCAGTAGTCGGAACGACCAAAATCCCTTGTCTGATCCTTTTACCCAATTTATCATAAAGATTTTCCTGGGCTTTTTTTCCAGTCCCTGTAACCCATAACTGAACGATGACACCAATTCTACCATCAATTGTATTTTCTGGGTTAACCCATTTAACTATACCACCTTCGGCATCTCCAAATACAGTTGAAGGTAGCGCCGTGAAACTGTAAGCAGCCCATTCTAATAATTTCTTATTTTTTGCAGTTATTAAAAGCTGTACTACTGTACCATCAAAACATTCCGCAAATTCATTCTCATAAATCTTGACCATATTAAATAACACCAATTTTTTAATAATTGTATCAAATAATTGGTTTACCTTATTTTTATTATTTTACTAAAATCGATTTTTAACCCATTATTTAGAGATAATAACTATATTACACCATTATTTTTTTCATACAATCATTTAAGGTAAGTTAAACAAATATAAATTAAAAACTAGAAAATCAAATAAAGTATAATATAACAAATAAATTAGAGTAATTTATGTCGGAGCAGAAATTAGTTAGTTAATTTTAGTACATTCAAAAAGAAATAGATAATGCTTTTCATTAAAATAATAATAAAAAAAGAATTAAAAAAAATTTATATTTTATTTAATTTTAATCTTCTTCTGATTCTCCACCACCAGGTGGTCCACCGGGTGGTCCGCCACTTGATTTGCCAGCAGCTATTACATCATCGATCCTAAGTATCATGATTGCGGCTTCTGCAGCGCTTTCAATTGCTTGTGTCTTAACAATGGCAGGGTCATAGACATTTATAGCTTTCATGTCCCCCACTTTACCAGCCAGTACATCCACGCCTGCACTGATTTCCCCGCTATCATGTTTTGATCGTAATTCTGCCAAAATGTCAATTATATCTAGTCCGGCATTTTCAGCAAGAGTTCTGGGAATAATTTCGACTGCATCAGCAAATGCAGAAACAGCTAATTGCTCACGTCCACCTAAAGAAGCAGCATATTGTCTTAGGCCTTTAGAAATTTCTATTTCAGCAGCCCCGCCACCATATACTACTTTTGGGACTCTAATTAAGTTTCTAACTACACACAAGGCATCATGAAATGCTCTTTCTGCCTCATCGACCAGTTGATTTGTACCTCCTCTAATCATAACTGAAACGGCTTTTGGATTTGCGCATTCTTCTATGAAGATGTAGTCATCATCACCTATTTTTCTTTCTTCTACAAGCCCAGCAAATCCAAGGTCATCAGAAGTAATTGTATGAATATTAGTAACGATTTTTGCGCCAGTAGCTTTAGCTAATTTTTCCATATCAGATTTTTTAATTCTTCTTACTGCAGCGATACCTTTCTTATTCATAAAATGTTGAGCGAGGTCATCAATACCTTTCTGGCAGAGAACGACATTTGCACCAACTTCAGCTACTTTGTCGACCATTGCTCTAATTGTTTTTTCCTCTTGATCCAAAAATGCCTGCATTTGATCGACTTGAGTGATTGAAATCTTGGAGTCAAATTCAGTTTTTGAAATTTCAAATGCAGATTCTACGAGAGCAATTTTAGCGTTTTCAATTCGTTTTGGCATTCCTGCGTGTACTATTTCTTTATCAATGATAATGCCATTAACAAAGATTGTATCCTCTAAACCTTCGCCTTTTTTCTTGAGGACGCTAACATCGTCCAAATCGGCATTATTTCCATCTTGTATTGATCGAATAGCTTTAACAGCATAATCAGCAAATAAATCTCGAATTTCAGAAACTACTTTTGAGCTCATAGATACTTTTGCAGCAGTATAAAGCATTTCTTCATTATTTGATACATCCATAGCAATATCATCAATTAATTCTATTGCTTTATCAACTGCTTTTCTATAGCCATCAACGATAATTGTAGGATGAATATTTTCACCTATTAATTCTTCAGCATTCTTTAACAATTCACCAGTTAATATTGCTGCAGTTGTGGTACCATCACCTACTTCTTGGTCTTGAGTTTTTGAAACTTCTACGACCATTTTTGCAGCAGGGTGTTGGACATCAATCTCCTTTAATATTGTAGCACCATCATTTGTAATTGTGACATCTCCAAAACTGTCGACCAACATTTTATCCATTCCTTTTGGACCTAATGAGGTACGGACGGATTCGGAAATTATTTTAGCAGCCATAATATTATTATGTTGCGCGTCTTTACCGCGGCTTCTACTAGAACCTTCTTTTAATATTAATACTGGCTGACCTGATAGTTCGGACATTTTTCTATCACCTTAAACTCTTTTTTAATCCAACCAACTTAATAATGTATTTAAAATTATATCGGTAATAAAATGCGAATTGGTAGATTACAAATTATTATATTATGTTAGGATTTTTATTTTCAAGAATTCATAAAAATTTTTCTAATATATATATCTTTAATTCGGAAAAGTACCGACTAAATTAAAAAATCTTTTGTCTGCTATTTTTACTATAATAATTTCCATTTCTATATAATTTTCTAAACTTTTTTTTCTCATACTTTTTTACTACAATTATTTTTTCATTTCAACTCCTATAATAATTGAATTTGCTGTTTTTTAATATTCTTTATATTAATATTCCATTTGCAATAATTATGACGCCCAAGAAACTGCATTTAAATCTTCCGCAAGGTTAAAGAGGGAACACCACCATATATTTAATTATGAAAAACAGGGATTCCCTAAAAACGATGGTGTTCCCAAAATGATAGTTGTAAAAGCTCCTAATAAATTTTCCGTTCAATTTCAGATTATTGATTATATTTGTTCTACAACGGATTTTATAATAGTTTGGACCTATATTGATGGTTATACAGTATCGGATTACATCAAATCTATAACTAAAAGAAATAAACGCCGACCAAGACTAAGAACAAGCAGCAACAAGTATGTACAGAGAAAACTTGATGAGTTTATT
>SUPR01000102.1 GCA_005191425.1 Candidatus Helarchaeota ASGARD archaeon Hel_GB_B | reverse complement strand
CGATAATATCTCTGCTAACAATGTTGAACGTGTAATAATTCAATATTATAACGATACTGACCACAGATGGAATAAATTAATGGATCTGCCAAGTGGTGGATCACCATTATGGAATGAAAGTAGTGGCTCTTTGACCAATTTCAGTGCAAAAGGACATCATTATTATGCATTAAATGGTGGCACTGATGATGTAGGAAATCCAAATATTCAATCCTGGAATTTATTCCTTAGCAACAGGGCAAAGATTAAAAATGTTGGTTCATTAGAAAATGTTTCACAAGTAAAGTTTGCAGTAAAATTAAATGATATCGCTAATGACTTAGGCTATCAAAAAGGTAAAAAATCTTATAACGTTAGTGCTTGGGTACGGTTCTGGGCTAAAGAATGGTCCAGTAGTTGGGGTATTGAAACAGGTGCTAAGACTATTGAATTACCCGAAGGTTTCATTTCAAACTATTTAATTGAAGCGAAATTATACGACCCATTAGCTTATTATCCAGAAGTTCCTGGATTAAACTCTAATTGGGATAGTAGATTCGGGAGAATATTCAATATAAGTCTAAATGACAGACCTGAGATCAATATAACTCATAAATTATACGGCCCAATCGAGAGCGGATCAAATATTTTCCCAATAACACTAAACTTCACACAACAACATTTTGCAAAAAGTATTAGAGTTAGGATTGAAGCTTGGGACAGTTTTGTCAAAGATAACGGTAAAATGGGCGATATATGGTATAAAGATAATTATCAAGTAGAAGGTGTTCCTCAAAAAGTTGATAACATTCCAACGGTAAATGTTACAATGGTCTATATTGACTTAGAAGGTAATATAAACTTGAATGTCACAATTCGGCCAAATATCTATCTAAGAGAATTCTTCCTAAACATGACCCAGAAATATGCACTTGGATATTTAGATAGGATATCCATTTCTGCTGATACAAATGATACCAATTCGAAAATACTAGCTCGTATTGGTATTTTCCCGATGAGGTCTACAATGACATGGAACTTAAATACGACTCCACCTAAGACAAAATCTCTAAAGATTGGAATGACTGATTTGCTAGGATATAACCAGAGCTACATAATAATGTACTACTTCAATTTTCTATTGACGCCCGAATTTGTAGTTGATGCTATAAGCTCACACCGAATTGAAACACTTTACTTCCGATTTGTTTGGACTACTAAGGAAGGTACTTACGAAGTAAGACCATCTAGTGGCCCAGAAAAAGGAATTGCAACAACTACAGCGGTAGCAGTAAATATAGCACTATTTTAATTTAAATAACCTGATCAAAAACTTTAAAATCTCTTTTTTTATTTTTTTATTAAATTGATTCAGTGAGTAAAATTCTCATTTTAATTACATATTAGATTTAATATTCAATTAATTATAAAATTAAACACAAAAAGTTATTAAATACATTTATACCAATCAATTTATTTATGATAATAAGAACTCTATATAAATATTAATCCATTTAGGTTGATCGTAAATATGGTAAAAATAAATAGTAGAATGGTATCAACTTTTTTTTTAATTTCAATTCTTATGATTTCGATTTATTTACCTTTATTTCATTTAGAAAAATTACAATATAATAATCAATCCCATCAATCTAATCAAGCAACTGATTTTAAGTTAATAAAATCAGAAAATAATTTTGCCAATATTTATTTCAAAAAGTACCCCAATTTTTTACCAATGAAAATCTTAACAGTAATTAGTGGAGATGAGTCCTCTTACTTTAATAAATTTTTATATTTAAGTTCAATTCCCATTTCTATTTACAAATTTCAAAACAAAACATTTTTAATGCCACAGATTTATGGAAAGCAAACTAGTTATAAAAGTTATTTTTTGGAAGATTGGAAACAATATTGCGATAAATGGGGTGGAATAGACGAAATACTTTATTTAGGAAATGTAACTGATCAAGAAATAAATTATTATAATACATTATCGGGTATTACAGGTTCTGACAATACTATTTTCAATTCAACTGATTTATTCAATATTACAAGTTCGATAGCTCGGTTTTTTTGGTATAAACCAGATACTGTAATTTTAGCTTTTGCAAATATGACGTTCCAAGGACCATATAAAACGACAATTAATGAGAATAACAGTTTAAATGCTAATAGTTATCAGAATATCATTAATGAGTGGACAATAAACGATACGACAAACGTTTATTCATCGCTCAATATTTCATTAGATACAGGTGCTTATTATTTTACAATAAATGATTCTAATTCTTTTATAATGAAATTAATGGGAAATACGACTGATGGAAAAAATTGGGTTTATGACACAAATTTGGACACATATAATAAATGGGTATTTTTTCCAAAGGTAAAATATCCGGGAAATATGTCTGAATGGAAATTAGAAATAGTAAATAGGTCTAAATTGAGTAATATTAAATATAAAATAGTTGTAAGTAATATTTCCTATTATGAGAAACCAATTATAATTTCTGATAATTATAAGACGGTAAATATCAATTTAACTTGGACACCAAAATCGAATGAAGATTTAGATTTATGGGTCATTTCTCCGCGCGGTCAGTTAATTAAAGGTCCTGTAATCCCTTCATTTTACCAGAATCCTGTAATGAATGAATCAATATCACTTCATTATCCTGAAACTGGGAGTTGGAAAATACTAGTAACGGGTAATCAAAATCAGACAATTCCATTTAATATTTCTATTGAAATGGAAAAAGAAAATAATTATTTATTAAATTGTATTGAATCTTCAAGTAATGGTGCTGTTCTATCATCACTTTTAAATTATCCAATGTTATATTTAAATAATAATTCAGTTCCCAATAGTACAATTGACGCAATAAAATATTTTGGTGCAAATAAAAGTATAATTCTAAGCCCAAGACAAAAAATTCCAACTAAAATATATAATGAACTTAAGAATGCTGGTATAACATATTTTGAAAACCTTACAACAGAATCGAAAATAATTAATAAAATAAAATCTATTAGTTCTGAGCCTGATTTTGTAATTACTTCAAGCTCAAACGGAAATTTTGCACCTGCATCTTATTTAGCTGCTTTTCATGGTGCTCCAATAATTCTATCTGATAATAAAACATATAATATCCATCAGAAATCCCAGGATACTTACTCACAATTAGTGAAGAGTGTTTTACAAAATCCATTTGGGAGAGGAACTCTTAATCAAAGTGTGCCTGTTTTTAAAGATATGGTAAACCTTTCTGATACTTTCTATAATTGGCTTACTGCAATGAATGCCAGTTATCCAGAAAAGAAGACCATAATAATTGTTGAGCCTCTTGATGAATTATCACCGACATTTGATAGGGCTATCCTTGGAAAATCATTAGTAGGAAGGTTTGGGAGTAAATCTAGTGATGAAAATTCTATATTAATAATGAACAATATTTATTATCCTATTTTATCATTTCTAAATTTAACAAAAGAATACGTCCCATCGACCCTTAATTTACCACCCGAACAGAATTCTACAATAACGCAAATAAATTTAACCGCTAGAAATTTCTCTAATACTATAAATGCAGTTCGGTATAACGATTCAATTTATCATTCTTATTCAAATTTTCCTAATGGATCAATTATTATGGCTTATGCCTTAAATCTCTCTAATTACAATATCGCAATTGATAATATCACTTCGATAAATATAACTGTAATTGCAAAATTAAATTATTCGGACGCTTCAATTATAAAAGCAGGCTGGGCTATTTATAATTGGTCTTTAAACGATATACAATATATTAATACGACGATTTTTAATTCTACTACTGATAAATCTGATTATTATAACATTCCCGCATCTCAAATTCATAATTTCTTAAATAAAAATCAACATAACAGGTCTGAATTATTTTTCATCATAAATGTATCTTATGGTAACGTATCACTTGAAGTAAATTATATAAACTATCAAATTAATTATCAACGGTTAATTAACAGACCAAATTCTTTATCAAGTTCTCTTAATTATTATCATAATTTCTCTATTAATAATAATTTTTACAATTTCTCAGAATATATCCCCCAGAATTTATCCAAATATAATTTTTATAATGAAAATCATACTGGAAGTAATGAGATTATTAATTTGTTAAATAATATTGGTTTTTGGTATTATTCGGGTGCAATAAAATTTGACAATATCCCGTATTCTGATAACAGTTCGATTCTGTTTACAAACGTAGATGGATGGCGTGGATACAACAATGGTGGAAATCCCAACGATCCCGATCCCACGCACCAAAATTTCATATTTCCAAGTGTTGGACTTCAAGATTGGAAATCTAACCAATATATAGATAGTAATTTAAACAATATACATTCAAAGTTCATTTTAATGCAGTCATCTTTTGCTGGGTCAACTAAAATACCCCAAACCTTATTACTTCACGGCGCTACCAACATTATTTGCAATATCCGAGCAAATAGTCCCGGATATTCTGAATTCTTAATCTATGATGCTATTCAAAATCTTTTAAAATACCAAAATTATACAATTGGTCAAGCACTTTTGTCTGGCATTAATAAAACAAGCCATATGTATTCATTTAATTGGAAGCAAAATATTACCGAATTGAGTGGATTTTCAAATACTACAGAAGATAGTTTACAGTATATTTTATTTGGAGACCCTGAAAATATTTTAATAAATCAAAATATGACTGAAATAATGCCTGGAAATTATAGGCCATTGGTACATGCATTTTTAAATTATTCGTATAGAGACAATATATATATTAGACAGACCAAACCATTTGGGCCATATTTAGATGGAAATGGTCAATTATGGGCATCAATCACTGATTTTGATTCTAATCCAATTATATATGTAAATTTAACTAACACAGATTTAGGTGCAAATCCATTGGCTGAATTCTATTATCAACACCATTATATCCCGTGTTATAAAAAATCTGGTGGGAATGAATTACATATCTATGGAACGACCTTTAATTACAGGGCAATAACAATTTTTGATAGACATTGGACTCCCGGATTTACTCGAGAATCTTTAGGATGGAAAAATGCGGTCTGGGGTATTTATGACCAAGATGTTAATTTTAGTGTTCATAGTTCATTTTATTTAAGGAGTAACCCTCCGTTTTTAAATTATTTTGGCCCTCTATCAAACACTACAAGGTTCCTTTTAAATACAACCGGCATAAATGATACTACTACTTTTGAAAATATAAGTCATCAAACTGGAAACCTTCATGAAAATATCTGGCGAGTCAATAACACTTTTTGGGTTCGTATAAAAGCTATAGAAACCGATCAAGATCCACTTAAACATATAAATAATGAATTAAATGTGACTTTATTAATCTCTCAAAATTTCTCATTGTCTTTAGAAAATTGGTCAAAAATTACGATGCACAACGAAACTCAGCCTAGTCCATATAACCCATATCAAGCAGAATACGGTATTTGGAATGCAAGTTTCAATTTTAAAGGTAATAAAACCGGTAAATATTGGTTTGCAATTATTTTAGAAGATGAATGGGGAGAGAAAACTTATTATAAAGATTACGATGATTGGTATTTCTATGTTAATAATTGGCTTCCTGAATTTAATTATAAAATACCGTCCCCAACTAAATTAAACACAACACAATTACACCGCGTTAATGAAACCCTAGAAATAAATGTCTCTGTGTTTGACAGAGATGGATATCCAGGCGTAAAAAATGTTTCATTTCTATTAAATAACTCTTATGGTGAACAAATTTGTTTTCCAATGTCTGATATTTCCTCAGTCGGATTAAACTGGTCAAGTAATTATACATTCTCTCAATTTAATAGAAGTGGCGAATGGAATTTATATTTTATAGTAGTTGATTATGATAATGCATCTCGGACATTAAATTCTTCTATCATAATAA
The DNA here is from genome assembly GCA_005191425.1 of Candidatus Helarchaeota ASGARD archaeon Hel_GB_B. Taxonomy (GTDB): domain Archaea; phylum Asgardarchaeota; class Lokiarchaeia; order Helarchaeales; family HEL-GB-B; genus HEL-GB-B. The sequence continues at coordinate 5,556 of SUPR01000102.1, read as the reverse complement.
ATGTTTCTAACTGGGCACCTGAACATCCGTATAATTTATCAGTACTAAATTTATCTACCCATTTATCGCAATCATATTTATATAGAAATCACTCACTACTGCTGTTAGCGAATGCAACTGATATTGATATAGCAAATAGAACATCATTACTCAAATTATATGCTTTTATTAGAGCCCCGAACAAAACAATTTATAAAATGTTAATGAATTACAGTAAAAATTATTCACTTTGGATAGTCAATTTTACACCTGCAATTGATTTTATAACTGGTAATTATACTTATTTCGTAGGAGTAATTGATGAAGTAGGAGCTATGAGTAATTCAACTGAAACTATAAATATTAGCATATTAAATAATAAGCCCATAATTAATCAAATTCAAGTCTGTGTCGGGGTAGATAGACTTCCTAGTAATCAATTAAATGTAGGAATTGATTTGGTCATAAAAGGCAATGTATCTGACATTGAAGGACTGCAGAATATCACTGTTGTGATTGAAGACAATTTTGGTAACTCCATAAACCTAACTCAAATATTATCTGGTCATTTCTCTAATATACAATTAGTTTTTAATGACTCTTTCTATTCAAATCTCGAAATACATAAAGTCAATGACTGGAAGATTTACATCACACTATACGATAATGATGGTATTAAGACTATCAACTTTAATTTAAATGGCGAAAAATTAAATGAAACTACAATTCATATTATTCCATATAACCCTCCAATAACTTACAAATTTCCTTATGCACTCATTATTGCTATTGCTATTATTATGATCGCTGTTATTGCCACTTACTTGGTCTATAAGAATATTCATGAAAGAAAAGTAATTGTACCTGCTCAGGATATCAAACGTATTATCAAACAGATCTCACAAGAAGAAAAAGTTAAAGAAGAAGAGGAAGAAGAAATAAAACCCGAGGAAAAAGAAAAAATAGAAGCAATTAGACCAAAAGAAGAAGTCCCCGTTAAACTCTCGCTTGAAGAAATCGAAGAAATTCAAAACTCTATTAAAGATAATTTAAAAACAATTAAAATTGCAATCGAAAAGGAACAATTTAAAAGAGTAGCCGAACTTTATCGATATATCGCTAATCTCTCGGTAAACATCAATAAACATCACATGGCTAGCGTATTTCTGGATAAAGCTAAAGAATATGATGAACTAGACAAACTAAGTCCAAAGAAAAAGAAAACCTGGAAAAAACCAAAAAAAGAAGTTGAAGAAGAAATTATTGCTAAACCGGGAGAATTAACTCAAGAACAATTTGAAGAAATTAATTTGGAGATCGGGTCAATAATTAGAAAAGCTAGAGAAGCATTGCGAAATAATGAACTTGAAAGCGCTATTGAACTATATCAATATGCCTCTAAACTTGCACTGAGGATCAATAATAGACGAAAAGCAAACATATTCTCTAAACGCGCTAAAGAAATTATGAGAAAATTAGAAGAAGAATAATTTTTAAAGCATCATCTTGATCTTTAATAATTGAAAATAATTCTATTTTATTTTCTAAAAACAATCTATTGTTTATTGATCGAATATGGCAATATTTAATCTAAATAAAATAAAAGTAATATCTTTTGACGCTTTTAATACCTTACTAAATGATAAAAATTCCCACCCAATTGCTTGTCAACTTATTTTAGACCATTTCAATAAAAAAGACATTAATGTAGATGAATTTCATAAAGAATGGGATTCTCTAATAAATGATGGGTGGAGAAATCTTAATAACAAAGACCAAAAATTTCTTACTCAAAAAATTTTCTTTTTAAAAGCAACAAAAAAACTATTTAATAAATACAAATTACAAGGCGACCCAAGTTATGCACTTAAAATATGGTTTGACCTTTTAAATGATATTGAATTATTTGCAGAAGTCCCTGAAACTCTCGATAAAATTAAAAATAAAGGTTATAAAATTGTTATTTCTTCAAATATCGATAATGATTTTCTTTATGATAAATTAAAAAAATTTAACATTCAGAATAAATTTGATCATATCTTTACCTCTGAGAACCTTCAAGCATATAAACCTAATAAAATCTTTTTTAATAAAATTCTTGACAATTTAAATATTAATCATAACGAAATCATTCATGTAGGAGACTCACAATTTGCTGATATTTTCGGAGCTAAAAATTCTGGTATTTATGCCGTATATATCAATCGAAAAAACAGAAAAATAAAAGAAAATATCCCAAGTCCTGATTTGGAAATCAATAATTTGCATGAATTACTGAACTATTTATGATCTAAAAGATTAAGTAAAGTTTATTGGTTAATTTAATTCACATCAGAAAATAATGAAAAAAAGGAAAATATTATTTAGAATAAAAATAAATATTTATATTTAATCAAGTTGCTCTGCTAATAATCGTTTTACAGCATCTATCCTTGTTTCTTCTCCAATCTGTTCAACATTTTTCAGTGAAATTGCTTCTTTTGGACAGAATATTATACATTGGGGCTCTTTTTTACCGACCTCTGGATCAATAAATTCTTCCTTCATATTTTCGCATAAATCACATGCTATGGCAATTCTTGAATCTAAATGGATCGTAATCACACCAAATGGACAAGCTCTTACACAAAATCCGCAGCCTGTACATTTGTCTTTATCGATAATTATTGACCCTTCTTCATCTTTTTCAATGGCATTTTCCATACAAGCCCGAATACAAGGGGCATCTTCGCATTTTTGACATGACAATGCTATATTTACAATTGGTTCTATTCTAACGCGGTGTATTCTTGTATTTAATGGATTAAATTCTCCATCATGAACAAATGAACATACTGCTTCGCAGATTTCGCATCCAGTACATAAATTTGGATCTACAAAAATAAACCTATGAAACTTTTTACTAGCACTCATTTTTTATTCGCCCTCGCTTTATTCATTTCATCAATTACAAAATCCAATTCAAGTTCTTTTAATTTTTCATCAGTAGGTATTCCTGTATCTTCATCCCAACCTCGAGCTTTATAATATCCAGTGAGAAGTTTTTGAAATCCATCTTCTTTTAGAGTTACTCCTTTTGCAGGTCCTTTTGTATGGGCTTCTTTGAAGTATTTTGGTGGTGGATGGTCGTCTTTTCTTGTCGCACCCTCTCTTATATTGAAACATTTCGATAGAGTTGTAATTGCCTCTGCACGTTTCATCAAATATTCTTCAGTCATTGGAATTCCAGTAACAAGTTCATAAACTTCAGCTAATTCGGCATTCCCTTCATATATACCTCGCGTAAATTTGCAAATTATAAAGCTATCAATTATTGAATATGTATCTTCTAATTTTATAATAGCTTTACCTCGTTCGAGTGGTTTATCATAACCGAACCTATCAAATGTTCCTTTGGCATCAAGTCCATAGGCACCATTCCTTAAATGGCATGCACCTCGAATTGATACACTTTCACCTACAGCAAAACTGCTCATCCCATGTAGATCAAAAGCGGGCAATTCCAAGCCCTTTATGTTCATCCCATAAAAGCTGGCATTCTTTTTACCCATTTCTTCCAAACGTATGCCTGCCATTTTGGTACCATCGCCAAAAATCTTTCCGGCAAACCCCTCTCCTAATGCCATTTCCTTTACAAATCGGACTAAATTTTTAGTCGACCCAAATGGAAGTTCATATCCTAATTCCTCTTTTGTTATAATTCCCAAGTCATATAATTCACAAGCCATCTGAGCTGTAACTCCACCTGATATACCGTCTATTCCTAGATTATCACTTATTTGAATACATTTAAATATAGTTGGCCAATCATAACAACCAGTTCCAGTTCCATATGAATAAACCAGTTCAATATCAACACTAGAAACTATACCAGGATAATCGGGATGTGTTTTTGGAACTCTCGCAAGATGGTCACATGCTATAGGACATCCGGTACAAGCACATTTCTTGGCAACCCATTTTTCATTTAATTCCTCCGGAGTTATAGGACCTTCATCAATTTTTTCCCAAGTCCCTTCTCTATGATTAAATGTAGGCATCATACCAAGTTTATTATATGACGTCAAACCAGCTGGAGTCCCTAAATCTCTATATTTTGAAGTTGCAGGTCCAACTGCTACTTTATTTAATTTCTTTGCTTTTTTATAAAATTCTACTGGGTGTGCAACTTTTACACCTTTTGTCCCTCTAAATACAATCGCTTTTAAGTTCTTAGAACCCATTACAGCTCCCATGCCTGTCCTACCAGCTTGTCTATTTCTATCGTTTGTAATACATGCAATTCTACTCATTCGTTCTCCAGCAGGTCCAATTTCCATGACAGCTATTCTTTGGTCATTAAATTCATTCTTTATTATTTCCTCAGTTTCCCAGCAACTTTTTCCCCAGAGATCACCACATTCTTTTAAATATCGTTCATCGTCATCAATTACTAAATAAACTGGCGTGGGCGATTTTCCCTTAATTACAATTAAGTTAACTCCTGCCCTGCGAGCTTGTGCTGCAATCGAACCGGAACTAATAGACATACCAAAAAAACCTGTCAATGGTGATTTGGCAAAAACGCCATATTTTGAACTTGTTGGGAGTAACGTAGTTGGAAATGGGCCAATTGCCCAAACAAAAATATTATCTGGGCTTAATGGGTCTATGCCTGGCTTCAATTCATCCCATAATACTTTTGCACCAAAACCATACCCACCTATCCAATCTCTGCAGTATTCCTTCGGTATTGTTGACTCTGTAATAGTACCATCTGTCAAATTTACGTCTAATCTAACTTGTGTATACCCCATCAATTTATCTGGTATTGTTATCTCTTTAACTTTGGTTTTACTCATCTTTTTTTCACCTAACATTTAAATAATTCCTTAAAATTGAATATCTACTTTATTTTTCATTATATTTACCATAACTTTTTCCATAAAATAATAAATTTTCATAATTTAATAATCATTAAGAAATTTAGATAATTTAGAGGTATATTTTCATCCTTATTTCACATTAATCTATTATCTTCACAATATATTTTTTTTTGATTTAACTTTATACTTTATCAATTTAAAATTTTTGATTTTAATTATCAAAATTTTTTAATTTCCAATAATTGCCAGAAAATAAAAAATTGTATCTAACTCAAAAGAAGTTAATTTTAAATTGATTTATTATATTACAATTAGATACTGAATAGTTATTTGTTGAACTACCACGCCCTAAAGGGCGATGGATTCGTAATTCATCGAAAATTGCTCTCCGAGGGAGAGTCTCACATCTTCTCCAAACGCACCGACCGTAGTCCCTACGGTAGTATCATTATTCCTAATGATTTTGATATTTTTTTCTCTTAAAATTCTTTTACCCTCTTCTTCAATATTATCAGAAGCGTTTATAGCTCTATGATGGTGAGTCTGACATTGCGGACAAGTCCATCTCCTGTCTTTTAGTCCCAAGTCTTTGTTCTTATACCCACAACACGAACATAATTTAGAGCTGGGAAAATACCTGTCCACGAGGATTAAATGCTTTCCTTTTTGTTCCATTTTATATTTTAAGATAGTGACGAATTGATGCCACGAG
>SUPR01000101.1 GCA_005191425.1 Candidatus Helarchaeota ASGARD archaeon Hel_GB_B | reverse complement strand
CCATTATATACTCCGATTATTGTCGACCCTACAATAATTTCATCAGTCCCATCACCATTAAGGTCGCTTGCTTTAACTATAGTAGTATGCTGGTCTGTTACACCTTCAGATGAATCAAGAGTTACTATAGTATCATTTTCTATACTTCCTAATAGAATATATTGATTTTGATAGGATGATGAATAATATTGAAGATTTCCAAATTTTTGAGAAGCTTCACCAACATATGAACTTGATTGAAAAGTCCCTACCCAGACTTTTATAGGTTTAGTTGAGGTTATATTAGCCCAATTATCTTTATAAAAATCGGGTGCAGAATTCCATCTATCATATATTGTGTGATATGTAGATTGATGTGGATCTTCAGCTCTTGCTGCATATGGAGTTCCATAATTTACCACATAATCAGGAGGCCAACTATAGAACTCAATCGTATCACCTTTATCTAAATTTATATATCCTTGAGCAACTTCAGCATCAGATAGTTGGTGTCTTGAACTATAATCCGAAAAATATGTAACGTATACATTGGCAATATAATCAGTATAATCAGGATAACTTCCTTGATAAGAATATATATCGCCTGGGTCATATCCACCATAAGAGTCGTCAAGGTCTGCCATTCCATGAGTTAGGTTGCGCCAATAAATTCTTGTATTATCATCAGTTGCTGTTACTCTAAATCTGACCATTATTGGGAAATAAAATTGCATCTGATTTTTACCATAAACCTCGGTCTGATAATCATTCGCCGGACGCCCTGCTATAACTGTAATTGATGAATTTGCTTGTATATGAACAATGTCGTTATCAAAAATATTCGGATTTAAATAATCATCACCACTAGGATCGCCATAAGGTGTATAATCATAATAATTTCCAGGGGTGCTCCTATTAGCTGTGTAAACTAATGGGTCTCTTGTCGTATTCCAAACAATATTTTTCCACCAATTTGGTCCTGTTCCTAACATTAAAGTCTTAGAATCATCGTTATCACCATCTGTATTAATGTCAGTAATTGTAACTTTAGTATGAGGTTGATAAGCAGCTATCCAACAATCTCTTGGTATCCAGAGAAGAAGGTCTGTACCATACGCACTATAAATAGCGTCGTCTGATAGACTATCAGTCCCTGAATAATAATTATTAGTGACACCACCTTCTCCAGGTATCCTATTGACCCCAAGACTAGTTACCATTAAAGAAGCAGTTTTTGTATATTCTATTTTTATTATCATGTTCTGAGAAAATGAAATTGTTTGAGATGGATACCGCCATGTGTCATATGTATCGATTATTCTTGACGAAATTTCAGAGCAACCTGGAAGACCAGATTTGTCGAGTCTTACCCCACTTTTTGCATCGTATAATGTTATATTTGTATTATCTTCATAAGCAATAAAAAGAAGATACTCGCCAGGCCTAACTAGAACATATTGGGTGTTCTTAGAAAGTAATTCATAAGATTGAGGTGATAATGAATAGGTACTATGGATATTTTCATCCCAACTCTTTAGCGTATAATTATAAATCCCTTTTCCTTTTGAGAATTCTATATAATATTTGCTATTTTCTATTTGAGCAAAACTGCCATTAAAATTTGTACTGATCTTATCCTGGTAATTAGGTGCATTAAATGAGTCTATAGCGTCTGTTGTAAGATCTGAGTCATTTGAATAATATAAATAATAATTGACCTTTTGTCCTGCAGTTAAATTTACTAAAAATGTAATTGTAGCTCCGCTTATAAAGTTAGTACCAGAAAAATAGGATATATTCCATACTTGGCTCGGGACTTCTTCAGAACTAGGTGGTAGACCTTTGAATAATCTTAATGAATTATTAAGACAATTGTATTGACTGAAATTTGAATAAAATTCTATAGGAATATTTTCTACATCTACTGATAGCGGGTTTTTCAACGTTATATTTATTCTATATCGCCACATAGAATAATTTTCCCACTGACTTAATTTATTTTCAGCACTTACAAAATTATTATTGTTCGTGACCGAATTTGAACTATTGTAAAAGGTTGGACTTAGAAAATATAACATTCCGAAAAATAGACTTGTTATTATCAATACTTCTAAGATTAGACCATATAATCTATTCCTTTTGAATTTCACTCGAACTCTACCTCCTCTACTGCATATGCTATTTGTGATTTTTTGTGATAATTACTTAGGTATTCTTCCTTGAGTATATTTAAATGCTCAATTAATACATGATTTGCTATAGTTTGATTATTATAGCTTTTCCTAATAGTGTCTATTAGATATGAAGGAAAGAATTTTTCAATTCTGATATCAGATTTTAGAAAATAATATTCATTTCCTTGCTTGTCCTTGAGTATCCTAATTAGCCCTGAATTCCAAAGTATTTTAATTGCTTCATTTAAATCTTCAACTTTACGTTTCATTTTCTCTATTCCTCTTGCAGTCATTGGGGTCATTCTAAGGACTTTTAATATTTTAAATACGTCTGGATTAACGATGGCTTTACAAATTATCTCATTGTCTTCAATTGACGGTACATATTTTGCAAAAAAAGACCTTGTTTCATCTAAATAGTCATTAACTATCTTTTCAGGTAAATTATACCGCTTTATTTGGACTATGCTGGATGTGGCAGGAATTCTAGTGATAAAAATATCACCTATTAAAAATACAGAATCACTTGTCAGTCCTTTAACAGAAACTACTTTAACTAATCCTAATTTGACTAATGAGGATAATATAGAATCTATGTCGATGAATTTTTTATTTGTCTTATCTTTTAACCACCCTAACAGCTCAGTAACTGTGCTACTCCCATCGTCTACTAATCTGTCTAAAATATATCTTTTTTCAAGGTCTAAATAAATCATTGCAAGCTTTTGTTCATATTCAAGTCTTGGATAGATTGAAATTCTTTGAAATATTGACGGTAATAATGCCACATATCTGTCTTCATAAAGGTCGTTCATAACAGCTTTTGCTGCATCAATTAATGCATCTTCATAAGTGTCAGGGTCTTCCTCAATGCTTAAAAGTAATGAGAAATAATATTTTTCGTCTTCAATTAAATAACTTGCAACATTTAATGCACCAATAGTTAAACTGATAAAACCACCACCCTCTTCATATGCATGAGCTTGATAAATTTTCATGAGAATATCACTAGACAAATTTATATCAGTAGGAAATTTTGATTTAAGTACTGTACCTGTCCTTGAATCCCATGTAAAAATAAAAAAACCAATGACAGCCATTTTATTTTACACCATAATTCATTTAACTTTTTAAATTCGATAAAAACAATAACGAATTTTCAAATTTATGTAAATTTTTTGAAATATAGAATTAATTTTTTAATATTAAAAATTTTAATAACAAATTTGGAAAATTTTTGGTAATTAAAAATAAAACTTTTTTATATAGTATGATATTTCTTTATCTTTTCTCTAATAAATATATTTTGCTGATATATAATTAAATCTATTTTATTTAAAACATCAATAAAATATTTTTATTTATTGAAATTTAAGTTTTTTAATTAATTCTTCTTTTTCTCTTTTTAAATTGGCGGTTTTCTCGCCATATTCAGCTTCAGAAATTAGTCCTCTTTGTCTTTGTAGTTCAAGATCGGCAATTTGTGTTTCAATTGAATCTATTTGTTTCCTTATTTTCTGAATTTCCAGCTGTTCCTCACGGGAAGGTATGTTTTTTGATGAAGATAGATCAGTCCCTGTGGAAATCCCTAGATGCTGTCGTAATAAATTTGCCTTGTTTAATAACTCAGTACCAATTTCACTATCATCACCTAATTCAAATGACAAATTTGCTACTGCTGTAAGGTGGTTAGCAGCTGAAAGTAAGTCACCCTCCTTTAATGACTTTTCAGCAGCTTCCATTTCTTTATCTCTCTCAATTAATGGCTTTAATAATGGAGAAATTTGCTCAGATATGTCCATTATCTCTGCAATAATTTTTATCATTTTAGCCCTATTATTAGTGTCCACAGCAATCATTCCAAATGCAGGTAAGTTAAAAATTCGAGAAACTTCTTCGGGTGGCATTGCATTAGGGAGGTCTTGTTTATTTGCTATTACACCACATCGAGCATTTGGGACTTCTGTTTTAATTAGGTCAATAAAAAATTTTGATTCATCAATATTTTTTAGCTGTGAATCAGTAACTATTAAGACTGCATCAGAATCTTTAATAAAATCAGGCCATAAGAAGCTGAATGATTCTTGACCCGCAAAATCCCAGAGATTAAAAAATAATTTTCCAATTTTTACTGTTACAATTTCACCAGTTAAGGTCGGAACATGTGTCATAGGTATCTCTTCAGCACGAATTAATCGGGTTATTGTCGTTTTCCCTACCCCCGAAAATCCGACCAAAGCAATTTTTGGGCGCAGATCTTTATGAATCTTATCAGCAATTGGATTAAAAGACTCGAAAATTTCAGGATTATTTACTGTAGGAATTATCTCCTCAAATAACTCAAGAAATTCCTTTTTTAAAACATTTATTTGAGCTTGCAAATCATTATCATTATCAGTTAAGTCAGTTATCATAAAAAAAAATAAATTTAATTCCAAAAATGAAATATATGTAATTTTATATCTTCCAATAGTCATAAAATTTGTATCTTTTTTGGAAAAAGTATCGTTTTCTAAAGTTTTTATGATCGAGAGAAATATAGGTGCAATATCTTCCCACTTTAATGAGTTTCCATATTGTCTCCAAAAAAGAACTTCTGATCCTCTGAGAATATAAATTTCTCTAAGCAACGAACTCTACCTATAAATGTAGTTCCAAATATTTTTTTTAAAACTTATTAAAAAATTTATTAAATTATATCATATAAATGAATAGATACATATTTCAATTTGGAGTGTTCTAAAAAATTTTTTTGGTAAATTTCTGTAGAATTTAGATATTTTAATTAAATTAATTCTTCACTATATAGTTTATATAAAATTTGTTATTTATTTTTTATTTCTCTTAATTAGTTATTAATGAAGATTTTTTTTAAATGATGTAGATTATATAATATTAATTAAAAATACTCTGGATATAAATTTATACATTCATATATTTGAGCAAATTTTTTATCTCGGACAATTTTGGAATTTCTATACTCTGAACTAGTTCTTTTAATTTTGCTATGGAGTTATCTATCTGAATAAATTCTTTTTGTACTTCCAAATAATCTCCTGTCGAACTAATAATCTGAAATGACAGTGAATTTAGAAATAAATAAATATTATTTTTATCGACCATTCGTTTTAATAAAAGAAAAACCACAAACTTCTTGTTAATTGGTTTAATAATTAGAATTCCAGTTTTATAACATATTTCGATTGAATCAAGGTTACTATTTTCATCTAATTTTGAAATACTCCAATTAGAAATATTTAATATTTTAGAGATAATACCACCAATTAAGCGCGCATCAATCTCTTTTTTAGAATATTTCTCGATTATTAGTCCCTTATCAGTAGTTAAAGCAAAAAATAAAACGCTATCTTGCTTCAAAAAGTAATCGAGGTCTTTTTTTATTGACCCTAATAATGTTTTTTTAATATCATTTAATTCTTGTTGGTCGTCTATCATCATTTAATTTATTCTGTAAGATATATATATATAATTATGCTAGAATTCATTAAAAGGAAAAGAATTAATGAGCAATGTAAATTTATCTTTAATCAAAAATAATTTGCAAAAATATTATTAAACATATATAAAAGAAGTAAGAATATTAAAAAAATATCTAGCAAAAGTGGTAATATTCATGGAACATGATGAATTTAAAAAGTTTATGAGCGAATCATTTGAGTTTTATAGTAGAATTAGAGCTGCGGAAAAAGAAAGATTTGAAGTAATGCAAAAGTTCATGGTTCAAAGTGCAGAAGTATTAGAGGAAATTTCAGAAACCTTAAAAAAGACCCTTAAAAATATCGAAAATAAAATGGACGAGTTTCAATTGACTATAAGTAAAGGAATTGACTCAATTAAAAATATGTTAGGAACGGAAAAATTAGAAAAAATAAATTTAAATTTACAAGATATTTTGGATAAGATTCAGAGACAATCATATATTATAGAATATAGAGAAGCAATTAAATCACTGAAATCAATTATAAATAATATGGCTGATTCACAACCTGAGCCAAAGAAGAGCCCAACAAATGAACAGATTAAACCAATTCAGTCCAAAACTCAAAAGTACAAGACAACTATAAGAAGTACTCCTAAAAATCCGCAAATTAAACCAAAAATAAATGTGGTCAATGAAACACCGGAAAATTTGGAAAATTTAGATGAATTGGAGAATATTGAAGAATTACCCACATTTTTAAGAGTTGAAAAGAAAAAGCCAATAAATTATATGAGAACTCAACCTGAGAAACAACCTAAACAGATCAAACACGCTGTTCAACTTAAACCTGTTCCAACAAAAAACGAAGATAATAAATAATATCAATAATAATTTGGTGGTATAAGAAATGAATTATGATTTCACCGATCTTATAAAAATGCTAGAGGAATTGGGAACAAAATTTGATAATTTTACGAATGAAGTCAGTAAATTGGCCTCTAAAATTGATAATATTAGTAAAATTTCTAAAAACAAAATGGACGATCTGAGCAATACTATTAAAAATTTATCAACTTCACTTAAAGATGAAGATAACGAATTTTTTGAATCAATAGAGAGGATCATTAATATTTTAGTTGACAATTTAAATAAATTTAAGGAAGAAATGAATATACCAATTATTAAAGAAGCTGCAAATGAAATTGTTAATTTAAATAGACAAGCTAAAAATATTGATTTGAATAAACAGATTTCTCGGGGATTGAGAGAGATAAATAACCTAATTGTCTCAATAAAAGAAAAAATGGAGAAAAAAGATAATGAATAAGGAAATTGATGATGTTATCCCATTTTTAGTACGCGTCTTAAATGATATTTATAGTAATGTAAAAGAAATTAGTAAATTAATGTCTGAAATGAATACTATTATTGATAATTTCTCTAAAAATATGACTGATAGTATTGTATCTGTTTCAGGAAATTTAACAGGGATAATTAAAATTGTTAAGACAAATAGGGAAATCATATTTAATAAAATGAAAAACAATATTGAAGACCTCAATAATAAATTTTCTGAATTTAAGACCAAAATGATGGACACAACTGGAAGCTCTAAAATGATTTTTGAGCATCTTGAAAAGTCTAAAATTAATCTTCAAAATAAAATGCAAGATGCAGAATTTTTATCATTGGTATTAGAACTTAAAGAGATACTTAGAAAAATTGAAGCTCAAATTGATTAGTTTTTTATCTCAAGACTTATCAATATTTTCTTTAACTTTTGATTTGCTCAACAAAAATTGGAGTTAAAACGATGGGATATTATACCATTTTGCTAAATATTTTTAAATATAGAAATGAATATTTATTAGAATAAATTATGCCGCCTAGAAGAAGAGTTAGAAGAATAAGACAAAAAAGAAACCGAAAAACATTGTTATTTGGAAGTATTCTTTTACTTATTATTATTTTTAGCGCAGTAGTAGCAATAATTTTTGCGATTATTCCATTATTATAATAAATATTTTAATAATATTATATTTGGGAGTTAAATTTAGATATTAATGGTCTTTAGTTTAATATAGGAATGTCTAAAAAATGTCTGAAAAGAAAAATTTAGTTCATTTTTTAAAAATGAAAAAAGAACAAGAACCTGAAATTAAAAATAAACAAAAACAACAGATATTAAAAGAAAAAATACCCGAGGAAAAGCCCAAAAAAGGAGATAAGGAAGTAAAAACTAAAGTTGTAGAAGATTTAATAGGTGTAGATAAAGCTTTATTGCTATCTGTAGATTATGACGGTAAGATGAAATCTGCATTCTGCCGTCTCTATGACTTAAAGACTAGAAAAATAATTTTTTGGTATGATACTACAAATCATAAACCCTATTTATTAACAGACCTTGGACTGGATGTATTAAATTCAGAATATCCTCAAATAAAGAGACATAAAGGGTTCATTAAATTTCAACCTATTAAAAAATTTGATTTAATAACAGACCAACTTAAAGAAATGGTTAAAATAATCACAGAGGACCCTTTATCAGTCGGCGGTAGTAAAGACAGCATTAGAGAATATATTAAGGACCACAGTTTTGAAGCGACTATTTTATATCATAGGAGTTATTTATACGATAGTCAATTAATTCCAGGAATGCTATATTTGATAAAAAACAATAAACTTAGACCTGTTAATATAGAAATACCAAGTGATGTTAAAAATGAATTAACCGAAGCATTTAAAAATGAGAAAAAAGAGTTTCAGAAAGAATTACCCAAATTTTTAGAATTATTTTTTACTCCAATTCCAGAAATCAGAAGAATTGCTTTTGATATAGAAGTAAAAACAGTTTCACATAGAATTCCAGATCCTAATACCGCTCGACAAAAAGTTATTTGTATTTCATTTGTAGACTCGGACAATAATAAATTAATTTATTTGCTAAAAGAACATGAAATTACTCCAGAAGAAAAAGAGGGCTTTAAAAAACTTGATGGTAAAATTGAGTTTTTTTCAAGCGAGAAAGATCTTATTGAAAAAACATTTGAGTTAATTAATGATTATCCAATAGTTATTACATATAATGGAGATAAATTTGATATACCCTATCTCCATAACCGAGCTAAATGGTTTAGGATTAATTCAGGTAAAATACCTTTTATTAAACATAGAGACAGCTATTCATTAACTAATGGTATCCACCTTGACCTATATAAACTCTTTTTTAATAGAGCAATTCAGGTTTCTGCCTTTGGTAATTCCTATAAAACGGTGTCGCTTGAAGCCGTCAGTATGGCACTTTTAAAAGAGGGAAAAATTGAACATGAATTAGAAATTCATGATTTATCTTATGATAAACTTGCAAAATATTGTTTAAAAGATAGCGAACTTACCTTTAGACTTACCTCGTTTGATAATAATCTTGTAATGAAATTGTTGATCATTTTAATGCGAATTACAAAACTTCCAATTGAAGATATCAGCAGGAGTGGAATTTCAAATTGGATTAAAAATTTATTTTATTATGAACATAGAGTGAGGAATTTCTTAATTCCTAACCCAAATTATCTAAATGAAATCAAATCTAATGCAGCTACTAAAGCCATAATTAAGGGCAAAAAATATATGGGAGCAAAAGTAATAGACCCAATTCCTGGAATTCATTTTAATATTGTAGTTTTGGACTTTGCATCATTATATCCAAGTATAATTAAAGAATGGAATTTATCATATGAAACAGTAAATTGTCCTCATGAAGATTGTAAATCAAATTTAATACCAAACACACCTCATTGGGCTTGTACACATAGAATTGGTATATCAGCACTTATAATTGGACTACTTAGAGATATGAGGGTAAAATATTTTAAAATAAAGGCAAAAGATAAAAATATCAGCCCCGAGATGAGGAATTTATTTAAAATCGTTCAAGCGTCCATGAAAGTTATAATTAATGCATCATATGGTGTTTTTGGCTCTGAGATTTTTCCGTTATATTGTCTTCCCATGGCTGAATCAACTTCTGCAATTGGGCGATATGCAATTGAACAGACAATAAAAAAAGTCGAAGAAATGGGCCTTAGAGTCGTTTATGGAGATAGTATTATCGGAAATAGGTGTATACCGGTTTTACAAAATGGATGGATTGATGTAATACCAATTCAGGAGTTGTGGAATCGATGTAAAAGTAATATCTACTATATTAATAGAAAAGAAGTGAAAATTCCAAGTTCAATCTATACTTTCAGTAAAAATGGCGATTGGAGTAGGATTAAGCAAATAATTAGACATAAAACTAATAAAAAACTATATCGAATTAATCAAAAAGAGGGTGAAACTATTTGTACAGAAGACCATTCATTAATAACTGAAGGTTATACGTGTTCAAGACCTTCAGAACTTGGAAATAAAAAAATATTGACAATAAATAAAATAGAGTTACCACAAAAAATAACACCAAATTTCATTGATTTATATTATTTGGTCAAGGAACGCGATACAACAAAGTCTAAAATGAGCAATAAATTTGTTTACAAATGGGAAGCTGATGAAAAAAGTATTTGGATACAAATGAAAAATAAAAGAAGTAAACATAAAATATTTAGATATTGTAACATTTCAGATTTATGTAAATTAATTGGATATCATCTTGCTGATGGAATTGACACATTATTACAAGAGCGTTCACAAAAATCAGAAACTTATAAGAAAAATAATAAAAATTATGAGATTATTAATGAATTAAAAAATATTTTAAGTAATCTTGAAATCGTTAATAAAGACATTTCAGATAATATTTCAAATAATACCATAAATACAGTTGATAAATATCTCTGGATTGCTTTTTTTGATAGTTTGTGCGGTATTGATAAATCACAAATACATTTACCATCTTTCATTTATAATATAGATATAAAATTTCAGAAATTATTGTTTGAATATTATACCTATAAAAAATCTCGGAATATAAATGAAAGTAACATTGAATTCTATACCCCATCTCTCCACTTAATTTCTGGACTCTGTTTTTTACTTAAATCGTGGGGAATTACTTTATCTATTTCATTTGACGACTATAAAAACATCTATAAAGCTTATGAACTAAAAAATGAACCAAATATAAATTCAACGCCCTCAATTAAAGTGTATAATCCTCCTGAAAAAATGGAATATGTATATGATTTGTCAGTTGCAGATACCGAAATTTTCGTTGATGCCTGCGGAATGCTATTACTCCATAATACAGATAGCGTCTTTATTGAAAACCCAACTAAAGAACAAATTGATGAACTCATTAAATGGAGTAATGATTATTTAGGTATTGAACTAGATGTAGAAAAATCATTTCGGTTTTCGGTTCATTCTACAAGGAAAAAAAATTATTTTGGTGTTTATGAAGATGGAAGTGTAGATATTAAGGGACTTTCCGGTAAAAAAAGAAATACTCCTTTATTTGTCCAAAATGCATTTAAAAAAATGATTGATGTTATCAGTGCGGTTAAGAAAAAAGAAGACTTTGATAATGCAAAAATTGAAATTAAAAACATTATAAAAACTGTATTTAAAAAACTTAAAAATTATGAATATACTCCTGAAGAATTGGCTTTTAAGATAGCAATCACAAAACCCATAGAGAAATATACGGTACTTCCCCAACATGTAAAAGCAGCAAAAATTTTACACGAAAAAACTGGTGCAGAAATTGGAAAAGGTAGCATTATTTATTTCCTTAAAACAAAAGATCCAGCTGGAGTCCAACCTCTCGAACTTGCAAATGTGAAGGATATTGATGTCGAAAAATATAAAGAAACAGTTGAATCGATTTTTGAACAAGTATTGGATGCATTGGGTATAAATTTTGATGAATTGAAAGGAAAATCAACTCTGGATAAATGGATGTAATTTAAAATTTTAACTGATCCATTTTACTTTTCAAGAAGTTAATTAAAGTTAATTCGGATAAAATT
>SUPR01000100.1 GCA_005191425.1 Candidatus Helarchaeota ASGARD archaeon Hel_GB_B | reverse complement strand
TTTCCAGATTTGGTGAAAGGAATAATAAAAGAAATGGAAATAGGAAAAAAGATGTTAGGAAGGTCGGTGGGACTTGTGTTAAAAGTAATAGAGAACTGCGGCGGAAAAATAGTGGAAAAAAATAAAAATTAAAGATGTTTTATTTTTAAAGCATAGGATTTTGTAAAAAGTCATTAATAATAAAAAATGTAAATTAAATGAATTAAATTAAATTAATTCAAAAAATTTGAAATAAAATTACATTTCAAATTCTAAATCTTGAATTTGAGTTAATAATTTTTTTACTGCTTCTTGAATAAATTCTTCCGACTTAGCACCAACACAAACTATTTTGCCACTGGCAAAAATTAGAAACACTACTTTTGGGTTGTCCATCCTATATATAAGTCCTGGGAAAACTTCCGGCTCATATAACGCTCGCATTAGACTAATACTCATTAAATTCAAATTGATACTTATATGTAAATCTCCACTTGCTACTATATTTTGAATGACAATTTTTGGTTCTCCAATAATATTAATTCGACTTTTTTTAAGGATTTTAATTACTTGAGATGTAACAGGATTAACATCTTCTGTTTTTCGCAATCCTGTAATTACAAGTTTGCCCGTTGAAAATACTAAAACGGTACTTTTTGGCTTTTGCAACCTCAAAATTAGTCCAGGAAATGTATCTGGATTGTATTCGGTATTTTTATTTTTTAATGCTATTAAATTTAAGTCTATCAGACCTTCTATTTCAAATTGAACACTTGCTACTATATTTACTACTTTATATAGACTTTTGATGTCAATTTCTTCTTCAGAGCTATCTATATCGGACATCTTTTATGCACACAAACTAAATTTTGTTTAATTCAAAAAAAGTTATAATACTTTTAAAAGTACAGTTACTTTATTTATAAACCTTTTTAAATAAATGTTTGACAAAATTATTATCAAATTGACTTTTTAAGATTTAGCATTCATAGATACACCAAAAATTTAATTTGGTAAAAATAATAGATATATTTCTGAAATTCATTGACCTGCAAGATTTTCTTTATATTTAAAAGTTTTATATGCCAAGACATAATTTTTTATTTGCAATTTTTTTAAGTAAAACCTTATTTTTAAAAAAGATATTTTAATTTATTTTTTAAAGAGCAATTAAATTATATTTTAATATATATAAACTATGTTTTAGATATTAATTTTTAAAAAATACATTCTTAAATCCCTAAAAAGTTCAATTAATAACATACAATTTATAATAATCTCAATTTATTCTTTTAAACTTTGTAATTAAATCTAATTTCCTTTTGAATTTTTTAAACGACAGTGTATCTTGTATTTTTTCTTTATCTAATTTTAATAAAAGCACATATACAAACTAAATTGTTATTTCTATTGTACTACTGAATAAATTTCTTAATCTTCTTCTTTTTTAAAATAATTAGCCAATTTTTTAGATATTTTCAATTTATATAACAATTTTTTAGTTCTAATTAATTCGTCTAATTTTTTTGATTACAAATTCTCTCTTTATAATATGTGGGTTAAATAAATTATCCATGGTACAATTAATTTTGATAAAAAACTTCAAAATACGATAAAAATCCGAAATAATAAATAATTTAGATGGTTGTAAAAGTTAAAAATAAAATAATATTATTTTAAATTAATGAAGGTACTTTTTTTTTCACCTCATCCGGATGATATTGAATTTAGTTGTGTTAGTACAGAAATCGAATTGGTAAATAATGGGCATAATGTAATAATGGCCTGCTATACTGCAGATGAGTATGGAACAGATAGAAATGATTTTAAAGGTGAACGCATATCGAGAATTCGACGCCGAGAAATGAGGGAAGCTGCAAAAGTTGTTGGAATAAATAAGTTATATTGGATTGGTTATATTGATGGATATTCGAGATTTGATAAAGAATCTATTAAAATTATTAAAAATTTTATCCTAAAAATTAAACCCGATGTCATCTTTGCACCAGACCCATTTTATACAATTGACCGACATATTGACCATATAAACTTAGCGAAAACCGTTTATTATGTCTGGAAACATTTAAATAAAAAGCCTTTATATTTATTATACTATACTTATTTACCGAATTATTATATCCCAGCAAGAAATAGAAATAAAGGAGTTATTGCTTTTAAAAAACACGTATCTCAAGGTTTTGCAAATCCACTTTTTATCTATTTCAGTTGGTTTTTGAAATTTTTTTATGGTATTTTTACACCGCACGCTATTTTTTCTGAAGCATTTAGAATAGTAAATTATTCGATAATTAAAAAGAATAAAAATCCCATAAAAATGCCACGAATAATAATATATTTCGGCAGGCGATTGTTTAGAAGTATTTTTAAGAATATTTTACCTAGAGAAGACCTGTACAGACCTACTCCGCAAGAATTAGGATTAAAAGAATTCAGGTTCGATATCGAACAATCGGTAATTTAATTATTTATTTACTATTAATCTTCCAAATAATATTAAATTTAACAGATTTATTTATTTTAATATTTCTGAATAAAAAAGTAGATGATTTTAATTTAAATTCAGTGAAAGGTATTAGATTTAAATATACATCAATAACCTTTTGCTCTTTTTCATTGAGTTTATGTTGCTTTTTTTCTGGCCCTTTAATATACAGGATATAATCATTTTCTCCTTTTAAATTCCAAATTGTTTCAATAATTTTATTTATTTTATTTTTATCATTTAGAGGCGTGAATACAGAAATAAAACTTTTCACTATATCCTTACAAAATGGGTTAATATTTTTTATATTTCCTATCCATTCCCGTTCAATTATCAATTTTGCTTCTATAATATCATTATTTTTGTTAATCAGAATTATAATATCGATAAATTCTTGAAATCCACCAGTTTTAAAATAAATTTCCGTCATATCGTCTTTTATAGAAGTTTTGGTCTTGTTTAAATTGAAAAATTTATAAAATTCAGTTTTTTTAAAATCATTATAATTCATGAAAATACTTCCTCAATCAATTTTTCAAATTTTTATTTACTTTATTAATGACATAGGCATATTTGACAAAAGAATATTCATGTCCATAATTATCCTTTACTATTAATTCGATTTTATGAGTACCGGATTTTCCAAATCTTTGGGGTAAAATTGGGGAATGGACTTCTTTTCCATTAATCTTCCACTTTAAATCTACAATAATCCGGTCTGAACTAATAAATGATGTAATGTATATTAATGCTGTAGTACCTCTTATCATTGGATTTGGTGTGATATTGAAATTAACGTAAACTGAGCCTTTTTTAACCTTTTTAGGAACCCCAATTGGTGGAATGCCTTTTCGATCAGCATTTTTTATAAATTTAGTTGGAGTATTGTGAATTTTATTAAGTATTTCTATGTGAGCACATGCAGCACGTCTTAATTGGTCCGGTAAAATTTTGTCTGCAGTATCCTCAATAGTATGATAAAAAATCCCTTTTCCAATTATCATAATACTCGGTACATAATTGGATACAAATGGACCCAAGTCTGAAAATGGACCTGTAACTGCTGAAACATACATTGATGGAAATAGTTTATATTTAAAAACAGCACTTTTAATAAAGTCAAATAAAATTTGATTTTCTGTGGTAAAAAGTCCTTTAGCTTCATCTAATCCTGTTTCAATAACACCTCTACTTGGATTTTCCAACATATAGCCTTTAGACCCAAATCCATCAAGCATACAAAAAGTCGAAACCTTATTGAGCAATTCATTATGCTTTTTTGCAAATTCAATAGCACCAATTGAACCAACTTCATGTCCTGCAAATCCTACAAAAATCATTGTTTTTTCTCTTTCATTCTGTTTTAATTGACTATAATAATCAACAATTTCGATCATACCTGCATTTGCACCTGCATTATCTATAGCACCATCAAACCAACTGTCTAAATGAGTCCCAATTAAAATTATTTCGTCCTCTTTTTTCCCAGGTAAAGTTCCTACTACATTATCTGTTAATACCGTTTTAATATCCGATTTTAATAAAAGATTTGCCGTGAGACATCCTCCAATTTTAATTAATTTTTTAAGATACATGCCCGATTCATAGTTTATTATAAGCGCCGGAATATTACCACTTTCTAAATTCGTATCTTTTAGCGTCTGATGTCGCGTTGCGTATTCAACAAATAATGTATTTGGAGGAGAATCATGAATTACTATTAGTCCAACTGCACCACTTTTTCTTACCCTTTCATAAACCCTCCAAAAATCCATCGTTGGATAAAAAGACATCATACGAATAGAGTCCACAACGACAATTTTATTTAAAATATCCTTCTTATTATATTCTTTTTCGGTACCATATCCAATATAAATTAATTCTGCTTCAATCCCATTTTCATCTGTAGATTTGGTATGCCATAAAGGATAAGAATCAAATTCAATACTATTTAATCCCAATAATTCACTATTTACTTTTAAATGCCACTTGAATGGTGTATATAGTAACATTTCAAAAGACTCAAATCTCGTCTCTTCAAGTCCAAATTCATTAAATTTTTTTAAAATATAATTACAAGCTTTTTTATATTTCTCACTCCCAACCCGACGCCAACCAATTTTTATTAAATCCATCATATATTCATAAATTCTATTCCCAGAAATTTGGTTAATTCTATCCATTATTGAAGACCATTTATTAATAAATTAGAATGTAAATTAATAAAATTTCACATTAATATAATTCATGAATTTTTTTCTCAAATATTTAAGAAATTTAAGACTTTTGGCATTATAACTTTTTTTCTAAAAACTCAAAATCATTTTTAAATCTATTTAAACACATATTATATAATTTTAATAAAAAATAGGTTAAATCTGGATATTCAGAAAAATCTCATCATTCAAAAATTAAAAAATAATGTAAATAGCCAAATATTAATATTTTTAAGTTTAATATTTATTTTCGGTATAAACTTGTAAAATTTTCTGATTTCAAGATATTATTTAATGGAATGAAATAAAATGGCCAATGTAAAAACTGGAATATTTTGGAATAATATTTTTAAAGGTTCTAACTGGCCAATTATTGGTGATAAATTTATACACTTTCCAGAAGTATTAAGCGAAGTCTTAAAATTTGATAATGTTGTTTTATATGAGTCTCCAAAAGCACCTCCAGATATACTTTATCAAGTTCATTCAGAAAATCTTGTAAAATCGTTTTTATCTTCTTGGTATGCTGAAGGTGGGCTTTATACCATTGGTGGGTTCATGAGTGCCTTAGAAAAAATTTGGACAAATGAAATTACCAATGCATTGAATTTTATGGTAGCTGTTGGTCACCATGCTGGGAAAACTTCAGCTTGGGGTGGGACTTATGCATCACTTACTGGCCCTGGTATAAAAAATTTAAGAAATAAATTTCCTGATAAAAATTTCCGTTTTGCTATCATTGATACCGACTCACACCATGCTGATGGTACACGTGATATGTTCCTAGGGGATCACGATGTATTACATGTTTGTTTCTGCGATGAAAACTTAGCTGAAGATGAAAATACAAAATTTTGTGTGGATGTTGGGTGGCGGACCAGTGACGATGCATATCTTGACAAAGTCGAAAAAAATTTTATCTTAAAAGTAAAAGATTTTAAACCAGATATTATTATTCACGTTTTAGGACATGATACACACTATGATGATTACGGCTCGAGAGGTCTCTCCGAAGAATTCTTTTTGAAATTGGTTAAAAAAGTTAATAAATGCGCAATGGAGTTATGCAAGGGACGATATTTGATTACCTCAATGGGCGGTGATAATATAAAAGTAGCTGATTATATATTCCCAGAAATTGTCAAAATATTGAGTGGAAGAGGTTGATTGTTTGGAAAAAATGACTGAATATTTAAGACCAACTTATTTTATTGATTCTGATAGTCCAGTTGTTATAAATATATCTAAAAAAATTACAGAAAATCTAAATGACATTATTGAAAAAGCCAAAGCAATTTTCTACTGGACCCGAGACCAGATTAAATACAATCCTTACGAAAGTTTCTCTTCACGACAAAAAAATTACAAAGCATCTAAAATTATACAAGCAGGTAAAGGTTGGTGTGTCCAGAAGGCTTGCGTTTTAGCTGCACTTGCTAGATCTATAAATATACCTTCTAAATTACATTTCGCTGATATCAAAAACTACAAAATTTCGGGAAAATTAAAAGAAATAATGGGTACTAACCTATTCGTTTTCCATGGATATACTGAATTATTTTTAAATGGAAAATGGATAAAAGCCACACCCGCCTTTAATGTCGAATTAAGTAAAAAATATAATTATATACCTGCAGAATTTGATGGTATAAATGACATTGTCCTCCCAAAAACCACAATAAATGGTGAAAAATTCATAGAATACGTAAATGATAGAGGGTCTTATTCTGATTTACCCTTTAAAAAAATGTTTAAAATATTACACCAATATTATGAATTCGTTTAAATGTAATAATTAATGAAAGTCTTTTAAAAGGTCACAATACTATAGCGTTTTTTTTCTCTTCTAGATATAATTTTTTGGAATTATACTCGAAAAAATATTCTTAAATTTGAATAAAATAAATTTCTTGTTATTTAAAACAAAAATTAAATATGAATATTCGAAGTTTTTAATTATTCAAATTTATGAGGTTAAAAAAAAATGAGCAAAAATGATGTATTTGACATCTGTATATTAGGCGGAGGGCCTGGTGGTTACCATGCAGCTATCCGCTCGGCTCAATATGGTGCAAAAGTAGCGCTTGTTGAAAAAGATAAAGTTGGTGGGACTTGTCTTAACCGCGGATGTATCCCTACTAAAGCACTTTATGCGTCTGCAAAATTATTAGAGGATATATTGGAAAAAGGAAGTAGTTTTGGAATAGAGGTTAGTGATATTAAACCAAATTTTTCCAAAGCAGTAGAAAGAAAAAATAAAGTCGTAGAAGAACTTGTAAGTGGAGTTGAGTCTCTCTTAAAACAAAATAAAGTTTCTTTATTCCACGGATTTGGCTCACTTGTCGGTGGACAAGATCTGAATTTTAAAATAAAAATTGAAGGCAATGACAATACTGAAATAACATCAAAAAAAGTAATAATCGCTACTGGGTCAGCACCTGCAATGATCCCTGCTTTTAATATTGATCATGAAAGAATCCTTACAAGTGATGATATCCTAGACCCCAACTTTAAAGTTTTACCTAAAAAATTATTGATAATTGGGGCTGGCGTTATTGGTTGCGAATTCGGCAATATTTTCCGCAGAATGGGTTCTGAAGTCGAAATGTTGGAATATTTACCAACACCTATTGCAACTGAAGAAAAATTGATTATAAGACAAATCACAAAAAAGTTTGAATCAATGGGTATTAAGATACATGTCAGTCAAAATGTATTGAATGTAGAAAATACAGGAAACGGTGTAAAGGCTACAACATGTTCCGCAGATATTCCAAGAGATCAAATCGATTCAGCCGAAAAAACCGAATTTACCGCTGACTACTGCCTTGTTTCAATAGGTCGTCAACGGGTATCTCAAGGACTTAACTGCGAAAAAATGGGCATAAAAACCAATCGCGGACAAATTGTCGTTGACTTGAAAACTCTTGAAACTGACTGCAAAGGTATCTATGCAATAGGGGATGTAACTGGCGGTATTATGCTAGCCCATGTAGCATATTACGAAGCAAATGTGGCTGTGGCTAATGCACTAGCTTCAATTGGAAATTTTGGCGTAGATCCAATGGTCGCTGATTATAGCGTTGTCCCTGCTACAATATTTACAAGTCCTGAAATCGGTTCCGTTGGTATACGAGAAAAAGCCGCTAAAGAAAAAGGTATTAAAACATTTGTTGGCCGATTTGGCTACGCTAGCCTTGGTAAAGCTAAATGTATGGGCGAAGAAGAAGGTTTTATGATGATAATTGCAGATGCAAATACAGATGAAATTCTGGGCGCATCATGTATTGGCGCAGAAGCTCCAGAATTAATAGCTGAAGTGGCTCTTGCTATGAGAAATGGTCTAAAAGTCCATGATATCAGTAAAACTATACACTCACACCCAACAATTTCCGAAATTGTCCAAGAAACCGCTGAGGATGTCCACGGTATGGCAATCCATAAAAAAGGTAGACGTCGCTAACTTTTTTAAACTTATTTTTCAATTTTATTTAATAAGTTTATCTGATATATTCCTCACTTTGGATTTTCTAAAAATAAAATCATTTTCGTATTTTTCATTTATCTTTACTTTTATTTTTTTGTATTCTGTATTTCCATATTCTCTTACTTAATTTTTCAGTTTCATTATATAAGCCACCATTTCTTCGAGTTTTCATAGATAATGAAGATAAAAACTATGTCATAAAAACAATAAAAGGTATAATTTTTGACGAAAATGGTGATATAATTAAAAAAAATATCGTTGATACAAGCTTAATATTACCATTTAATTTAGGTATTATGAAAACTTCAATGAAATATGAAGGTGGGTCAGATACATACAGGTTAGTATTAATAAATCTAAAAACTTTGGAAATTTATAAGACAAGAGAAGAAATCGAGAAAGAGAGGGCTAACAAGGAAAAAGAGAGAATTGGTCTATTAGAAAAAGATTTAAAAGAATTTAAAAACAAGAATGAGATTAAATTCTAGAATTTCTTTTAAATATTTAAATTTAATTCTAATAATTTAAATAAAAAGAGTTAAAAAAAGTCAAAGAGTAAATATTGGATTTCCATAAATCGTTGGAGCTGCCCAATGTAAAATCTCTTTATATTTAATTTTTACAAATCTTCTTGCTTCTCTTAAAGAATAGGCTGCGTTCAATCCACTTTCCAAAGATTTATAAAATTGTATGGCAAGATCTCGAGCAGAATCATCTGCGACTTTCCAATTTGTGCTTATAATTGTTTGAGCTCCGGATAATGTTAATCCTCTGATTATGCCAAAAATTTCCCCACCGCTGATACTAGATGCTTGTCCACTTTCGCAAGCCGATAAATAAAATAATGAGTTATTAGAATGCATTAAACCTAATTCTCTTGCTGTAATAGGGCCATCATTCAAGATAAGCATTGATAGTGATGGGTCTGATTCCATAAAATCTGCATGTCCTGCATAATGGACCACTCCAAATTTATTAGAACGTAAATTATTTTTTAAAGAGTTCAATGTAATACTTTTTCCTAATAATAAATTTGTTTTAATTCCATGTTGACCAATTACCTCATTAATTATTAATACTTCTTCCATTGCTCCATCTAAATCATTAGTAGGATTTCCTAATAATAGAATTTCATTTCCTTTTTTCTCTAAGTGTTTTTGCAACATTATCCTTGTTAAGTCAAGTGAAAAATTTCGAGTTAATAAACATTCCAGACCCAGAAAACCATCCCATTTTCCTGAACTATGTGGGTTCTGTAGAATTTCCCAAGGAATAGCAAACAATTCATGGTGTGGAATAATAATTAATGGTTTCTCTATAGGTGTATTAAGATATTTCATACTAAACTCTGTAGGAATAACCAGTTCAAACAAATCTCTTCCTAATTTTGAGACAATATCTTCATTTAAAGTATCAATTCCCATTTTAAGTTGTTCGATTTTAGATAGTAGTTCTTTATTATTAACTGGTTTAGAATAATATTCTAAATCATGGTTAGAGTTTAATACAATTGTAAAAATTTTTGACATTCGTTTATAATAAAAAAATTCAAGAATTAAAATGTCCATTTTTCCGATAATATCTCTAGACTTATTCACTATACTATAATTTAAAGAAGGTTGAACTTTACCTGGATCTGCGCAATTTTCATAAATTTTTGTCCTAATTTCTCTTAGTTTAATTGAAGCGTCTTTTATTTCTTTATTAATTTTCTTGATTCGTTGTTTATATGATTCAAAATTTATATAATTATTTATATAATCGCTTTTTAATTGAGTAATTTCATCTTCACGTTCTTGAAAATATCCCAACAAAATATTTTCTTTTCTAATAAGGTCTGTCATTTTTGGACATTTATCGATAGTATCAAAACCGTCCATTTTTCTAATTAATTCTCGACTTTTTCCTCGTTCTAAGGAATCGAGAGCATCAATTTTATTATTTTTTAAAATAAATGCATAAGTTAAATCTTCAAGGACTGGAATTACATCTGATTGGAGAGTAGTCCGGAATTGTTCAATTGAAATTTCTTTTTTAATATTTTCAAAAGCATTTGTAGCAAATTGTAATCTAGATATTGCTTGGTCAATTTGATCATTTTGAAGGTAAATCAAACCGAGATGGTGATTACATAGCCCTATACCCTTTAAATCTTCTAGTTCTTGATATAATTTTTCAGATTCTAGATATAATTTTTCAGCTTTTTCATAATTTCCTTCAACAAAAGCGGACACTGCAGTATTAAAACTCCAAAGAGCTTTTGTAATTTTTGAAGTTGAAATTTCTGAGGAAACTGCCATTTTTGTAATTGTTCTTGCTCTTCTTGCTAACTCTTCTTCTGATTCTATGATTTTAAGTTCTTTAATTTTAGACTTATATTTATCAATCAATTCCTTTTTGGAGGTATGTTGGATAATTGTTCCTAGTTCTCGCCAAATTCTCTCTTTTTTTTCGGGGTCTTTTAAAAGTTCTAAGACATTCAAATAAAGATCAATTAGACTATCCCACTGTTTTAAATTAAAAAGTGCCACATTTTTATTCATCAGACTTATTATTTGGTTATTTATGTCATTGTTATCCTTAAAAATCGAAATTGCTCTATCAAAATAGTTTAATGCTTCTGAATTTCTACCAAGTTTTATTAATACACCACCAATTTTATTCAAAAGTTTCCCTAAATCTTGTTTAAATTGTTTTTCACTAATTGGCAGGTCCTTCAAATAATATTCTAAGGCATTTTCAAATTGATTTAATTCTCTATATACCATTGCAATTTTATTAAATAAAATATGAATAAAATCGATCAGATCATTCTCATTGACTAGCGACAGCCCTATTTTATATTGTTTTAAGGCGTCTTCATAATTTTTAGTTTTATATTGGAAATCTCCCAATTTGATATAAAAATCTATAGAATATCTTTTATCGTCCAGTTTATTAAAAAAATCTATTGCTTCTAAATATATATTTTTAACAGCCAATTTATCGTTTGAATATTCTTCAGCTAGATTTTTGTATAGTTCTGGTAGATAACTTATTAAATTATTTTTAATAGCCTTTTGTATTGATTTTTTAAGTAATTTAATAATTTTATTTTTATTATTGGAAGCTCTTGCTTTTACTATTTCAATTAATTCTTTTTTCCAAGGGAGGTCTGATGAAAATGCATTTTCTAGGCTAACTTCGAAATTAGTTGGGATATAATTGTCATAGATTGCTCCAGCTTCATGGGTAATTGATTCTCTTTCTTCGATAGTACTTTGTTCTAGGGTAAACTCCTCCTCAGATGGTGAGATAGCCATTTGTGTTAATTCCATAGGCGGCATATTTGGAATTACATCAGATAAATCTGTAATCTCAAATAGATCTCTACCATCTGCGGTACCAGGATCTATAGAACGAACTTTTGAGATTTTATCCTCAAAAATCGGTGCATTTTTATAATATATCTTATTATTTTCTCTTTTTTTAATAACTAATCCAAAATCTATTAATTGGTCCAATTTTGACCTAATTTGTTTTTTTTTAAATTAGGCATTTTATCAAATAAATCTTCTATAGTTGACTTTCCCAATGTTTTTAAAAGTCGTAAAATGATTAATTCTATTCCCTTCTTATTATCATTCATTTTTCAAATCACTTCTTTTATAGATAATTTTTAAAAAAAGTCTTAAATAATCTTTTTAATTCCTATTTAAAAAATCCTATCATAATTAGTCAATTATAATTATAATTTTTCAATATATTATTTAAGACTTTTTACAAAATTCTATGCTTTAAAAATAAAACATCTTTAATTTTTATTTTTTTCCACTATTTTTCCGCCGCAGTTCTCTATTACTTTTAACACAAGTCCCACCGACCTTCCTAACATCTTTTTTCCTATTTCCATTTCTTTTATTATTCCTTTCACCAAATCTGGAAA
>SUPR01000099.1 GCA_005191425.1 Candidatus Helarchaeota ASGARD archaeon Hel_GB_B | reverse complement strand
AAGTTAATGGGTAATATGGGAATACTATAAAAACCTTTATTTTTTTAAAACAGCAGAGTTTAATTATAATAGTGAGAATAATGAAAGGAATATATTTTAAAGAGCCCCATAATATTAAATTTAAGACAGATCTATCCAAGCCCGAATTGAAGCCGGATGAAGTTCTGGTCAAAGTAAAATATTGCGGAATTTGTGGTAGTGATATTGAATCTTACGAAACGGGAGCTTTAATGTTAACTGGGATTATTTTAGGGCACGAATTTTCGGGGGATGTTATTGAGGTGGGAGATAAAGTTAAAAAAATTAAAATAGGGACAAGAGTAACTGCAAATCCAAATTTGCCTTGTGGTAAATGTTATTGGTGTATACATGACCAAGAAAATATGTGCAAAGATTCTTACGGACTTGGACTAACGCATAATGGAGCACTTGCAGAATATATTAAAGTAAAAGAAGATAGACTCCATAAATTACCTGATAATATAAGTTATGAAGAGGGTGCGATGGTAGAACCGCTTGCGGTCGCGACATATGCTGTACAGGAATCAGGTATTAAATTAGGTGAAAATGCAGTGGTGATAGGAGCTGGTACAATCGGACTTTTGACAATTCAAGTATTAAATGCAGCTGGAGCTGGAAAAATAATAGTTATAGAGCCAGTTGAGTCAAAACAAAAGAAAGCATTAGAAGTAGGGGCAGATGTCGTTTTAAACCCTAAAAATTGGTCAAAAATAAGTAAATTTACCAAAAAAATAGGCGCAGACCATGTATTTGATTGTGTAGCAATTCCTCAGACTATAAATAATACAATGAAAATTGTCAAGAAAGGAGGACACATCACCTTTATTGGAATACATGTAGAGCCATTTCAAGTGGAAGGATTTCTACAACTATTATTGAAAAATATCAGTATTAGAGGCGTATTTTCTTATACAAATGATACATTTACTGACACAATCACATTGCTTGAGAAACGAAAAATAAATGTTAAGCCCTTAATAACAAAAATTATCAAATTAGAAGAAGTCCCCGAAATGTTTAAAATACTCTCCCAATTGGAACATGAGGAGATTAAAGTACTTACTAAAATTCAATAATTTTTCTTATTTTATCAATTTTTATTTATATATTTGACTTAATATCTTCTTTTAACTTATCTAATTTTGTCAAAAGTTTGCTTATATATTGTATTGCTATCTGGTGTTTGTCATATTCATCTCTAAGCCTGTCCATTAAGTCTACAACATATTTTAGTTTCTCAACAGGATTTCTAATATTATTTATTTGTGCCAGTTCTCTTTCGTAAAATTTTAGTCCAGGCCATGATTCTAATAGTGAATCTTGTGAATCGGAAAATTCCTTTAAGTTTTGGTCATCTTGTAGTTGAATACTAAAGTGTTCTTCACTGAAATCAATTAAAAATTTTTTAAATGGAAAATCTTCTGATAATGTATAATATTTTCTCTTTCTGCCTCTACCACGGTTTTCATCTTCTATTTGCTCTTCAAAAGACTCAAGAAAATTGAATTCACTCAACAATTTTAGATGTCTGAGTATCGCTTGCTGCCCAACATCTAGTTCTCTGGAAATTTCGCTAACATAGCATTGTTTTTGAGAAAGTAATCTAAGAATCTCTATTCTGGTTTCATTTCCTAATATTTCTAATAACTTTTTGGCTCTTTTCCATATATCTTTTTCAGACATTTTTTGTCATATTCTCTCAATTAATTCAATGTATAAAAAATATAAATAATTAAAATAATTCCATAAACTTTTTATTTTTGTCACACAAAGTTAATCACATAAAGTTAAAAAATTTTTCGTATAAAATTGTCTAAAATTTTAATAATTATTGAATTCAGTGTTTTAGTATGGTATCTGATGATGAAATAAGACTTCGAGTAGCAGAGATAGACAAAAAGTCAGCTTTTAGAGGCTGGGTACGGATCGATATTGAGGTAATGAAAAAATATAAAATCGAAACTGGTGATATTGTTAAAGTTAAAGGAAAAAAATCGACAGCCGCCATAGTAATTCCTGCACCTCAAGAAGATAAGGGGTCTAGAATAATTAGAATGGACGGTTTAATTAGGATTAACGCAGGAACTGGACTGGGAGAAATAGTTAACATTAATAAAATCGATGTTCTGCCAGCGAATAAAATTGTTTTGGCACCAACTAGAGAAGGAATAAGAATCAACTTGACAAGTGATATAATCAGAGAAAATTTATTAAATAGACCTATCACAAAAGGCGATTATGTTTCTTTGATTAGTAGTAGACCTCAACATTTTCCGGAACTTTTTGACCAATTTATAAATTTTGATAGAGATATTCCTAAAAGTAGTACTTTAGGAGAATTGAGGTTTGTCGTAATCTCTACAATACCAGATGGTATTGTACAAATTAAAAAAAATACAGAAATAAAAATTACGTTTGATGTTGTTAAACCTTCAAGAACAGATATTACGTTGATTTCTTATGAAGATGTAGGGGGGTTAAATGAAGCTATTCAAAGAATAAGAGAAATGGTAGAATTACCACTCAAACATCCAGAATTGTTTCAGACTTTGGGAATTGACCCACCTAAAGGAGTATTACTACATGGGCCACCAGGTTGTGGGAAAACTCTTTTAGCAAAAGCTGTCGCTAATGAATCTGATGCCCATTTTATTTCTCTTAATGGCCCTGAAATTATGAGTAAATTTTATGGACAATCCGAACAACGACTAAGAGAAATATTTAATGAGGCAGAAAAAGAATCACCAAGTATCATTTTTATAGATGAAATAGATAGTATAGCACCCAAAAGATCAGAAGTAACAGGGGAAGTTGAAAGGCGGGTCGTAGCTCAACTTCTAGCTTTAATGGACGGACTTAAAGGTAGAGGTAATGTAATTGTAATAGGTGCAACAAATAGGCCCAATTCGATTGATGAGGCATTAAGACGTCCAGGTAGATTTGATCGAGAAATAGAAATCGGAATTCCTGATATTAATGGAAGAAAAGAAATCTTACAAATTCATACTCGCGGAATGCCACTTTCAAAGGTTGATTTAGATAACATAGCAAAAAGAACGCATGGATTTGTTGGCGCAGACTTGGCTGCCCTGTGTAGAGAGGCAGCAATGTTTTCATTACGTAAAATTTTACCAGAAATTAATTTAGAACAGACTATTATTCCCAATGAGGTTTTACAGAAATTAAAAGTTACTATGGACGATTTTGAAGAAGCAATGAAACGGTTAGAGCCATCAGCATTAAGAGAAGTTATTGTAGAGATTACAAATGTCCATTGGGATGATGTTGGAGGACTAGAAGATGTTAAAAAAGAACTTATTAGAGCTATTGAATGGCCAATCAAATATCCAGAAGTATTTGAACGAATTGGAATCCGCCCTTTAAAAGGAATTTTACTTTTTGGACCACCAGGTTGTGGAAAAACACTTCTTGCAAAAGCTGTAGCTACTGAATCCGAAACAAATTTCATTACTATTAAAGGACCTGAAGTCTATAGTAAATGGGTGGGAGAATCTGAAAAAGCAATAAGAGAGATATTTAGAAAAGCAAGGCTGTCCGCACCTTCAATAATATTCTTCGATGAATTAGACGCAATTGCACCAAAAAGAGGGCTGTATGGCGGTAGCCAAGTCTATGAAAGCGTCTTGAATCAATTATTAGCAGAACTCGATGGTATTGAATCTTTAAAAGGAGTTGCTATTATCGCTTCAACAAATAGACCAGATATTGTAGACTATGCATTACTACGTCCAGGACGATTTGATAAATTAATTCATGTCCCAGCTCCAGATGTTAAAGCCCGATTGAAAATTTTAGAAGTCCACACTAAAAAAATGCCCCTTGCAGATGACGTAGATATTGAGAGCTTAGCCAATCAAACCGAATGGTATTCAGGCGCAGATTTAGAAAACGTATGTAGAGAAGCTGGAATGATTGCAATTAACGAAAATATTGAAGTTAAAGAAATAAATATGAAACATTTTCAAACTGCTTTAAAAGAAATAAAACCAAGTCTCTCTTTGGAAATTATCCGCGAATATGATAGATTTGCGGAAGAAAGTAAGAAAAAAAGTCGAAGATTTGAAAAACCACAATATGGTTAATTCATTTTCTAATAAAATTTGTTTTATTTAAATTTGCATTAAATGAATTGAAAATTATAAATTATAAAAGATTTATAGGAAACAAATATAATAAATAATATGAATATAATGTTTTATTACTACCTAATAATTAATTTCATAATTAAAAATTAGATTTTAATACGACTCGTTCAATTCTTAATAATAAAAAGGGTTTCTAGAATATTGAAGGATTTAAGTAAAGAAATTGAGCAAGTTATAAAAGGCGTCCAAGCAAGAAAAGTAATACTACAAACTTTACTTGAAGGTGTTCCTAAAAAAGGTTCCGACTTGAGGAGAGCATTAGCAGACGCATTTGATAGACGTATAAATGGTGTTTCGGACGCCCTAATTTATTTTAACCTTCAAGCTCTAGAAAATGCAGGTTATATTCATTCCTATCGAGAATGGAAAGACAAGTATGCAAAATTAAACCCTGAATGGATTCAACCATTACGAAATTATTTCCGAGTTATTGCTCCTATAACTTGTGTTGGGTTTATTGGAGATGACCCAAGAGTACATTTACAACTGCGAATGAAATTTAAATTAAATAGACAATTCAGACCTGAAAAATTCTTATTTTTTACTAGTTCAAGAATGAGGGGAAGAATAGCTGGATTTTTCGATAATGTAAAAGTCGAATTTATTCAAGATAATTATTTATTTGATTATAAAACTGTCTTAAAAATAATTGATGAGCATATAAGAAAAATATTACCTACACATGAAGTTATAATTGAAGTAGGACATGGTACCAGGTTCTGTTCAATGGCATTACATAAAATATCACTACAATATGGACTTAAATCGTTTTATCTGACCGATGATGACCAAATTATTTGGATTGATGAGTAATCCTAAAATAATTTTCTCGAATTTTTATGGGAACTACTTGAAATTTGTCTAAAATAGAACAAAACTCAACATCTTTTTTATATCCTATAGACGAAAGATATTTTCCATTTCTTGAATTGATGAGTTTATAAGTAATTTCTTTTTGAGATAAATTTATTTTTCTGGATCTAAGATATTGTAAAATTATTTTACTGCCCAAATGATCTTCTTCTGAAAAAATTTCAGCAGTACCTACTTGAACTAATAAAACTTTAATATTATTTTTTGCGTTAATTAATTTAATATAGTTTGCTACAGCTTTGGCATTTAAAATGCAGCCCACAATTATTATGGGCGAATCCTTATAATATTCCAAAACTCTTGAGAAATTTGAACTACTAAAAACTATTTCTTTATCTTTTAGATCCAGATTATAAATTTCTACCGGTGAATTACCAAAATCAAAATCCTTAATTTTAATACCATGTCGTTCTCCAACTAAAATTAGATTTTTATTTTTTGACTTTAATTTTAATACCTCTTTTTTTTCTTTTACAGAATAAATTCTTTTAACCCCTTTTTCAAAAGCTGCAGTAATTGTAGAACTCGCCCTTAATACATCAATTAAAACAACTAAATAATCTTTAATTTTATAATTGTCTGCTGTTTTACACCCCAATGTCAAATTTACATTCATACTTATCCCGAACTTCCATTTACCTGTTTATTTTCTAATTTCTCCATTTGTTTATAATATACATATTGACGATAAATTGCTGTCCCAAACGAAACAAATGTCAAAATTATCAAACCAATATAAGGAATTAAAAACCAACTAGTAACTACTAAAATAAACAACCTTTCAGATCTCGCACCCAAGCCAATATCACAATTATAATCTCCTAAACAAGTTTCTGCCAAACTTCGAGAATAACTCACTAAAAATGACCCTAATATCGCTAAAAAAACCCAAATATAAACTGGAATAAATAATAATTGTATATCTAAATAAAAATATTTCATAAAACTTAAACATAAAAATGAATCCGAAAAACGGTCCAACACTGAATCAAAAAAACCACCAAATCTTGTAACTTTATGTGTTTTTCTCGCAACTACACCATCTACACCATCAAGAAGTCCCGCTATAAAGACTAAAGAGCCAAAAATTATAGGAAAATACCAAATATTAATTAAAAAAAATAAAATCGAAGCTATTAAACTGACTAAAAATCCAATAAAACTTATCATATTCGGTGAAACCTTAAATTTAAGAAATACTTTGGCAAATTGTATAACTAATGGCTTGAATATTTTCCTTACTCTATATTTTGAACCATTATTTATTTTTTATCACCATTTTACGCTATTTTTTCTCCCTATCATTGAAAAACTTTCTAGCTTGATTAAGAATTTTAATATCGTCAATATCAAACCAATAATTTCCTGTCAAATCAATATAATTTGTTTGATTACCATCCTCAAGGTATAATCTCATCGCATCAATAATTTTAGTAAAACCAGAATTTATAGCTAAATCGACATATTTCAAAAATTTATTATTGAAAATAATAATTGGTATTAATTTTCTATCATCATTTCCCTTTTTATTCGTAAAATTATAATCCTTTACAATACCATATGACTTATTAACATTTTTAATTTTCGCAGTTACTCCTTTTAGTTCTTTACTACGGTCAATTGCTATTAATAACTCTGGATTATTCTCACGAAATACTTCTAAAAATTTCCTAATAGCCGCTGGCTTAATAATTAAGTCTGCAGGACAAAGTAAATAGTTTTCTACCATTTTTTTATCTATGTCTAAATCATGAAAAGTGAAAATAGGACCCTTTAAATAATTCCTAGATTTAATAACAACACAATTTGATTGATATTTTTCATGTCTATTTACGAAATTGATTATTTGGTCTCCAAGATGTCCAACAATGATATATATTCTATCAATATCTACATTTATTAATATGTCCAATAATCTACCCAACATCGAAATATTAGAAACGGAGATCAAACTTTTTGGAATGTCTTTATTAGTGCTCTGCCTAATTCTTGAACCAATACCTGCAGCTAAAATTATTACAACAGTCATTAATATAAGACCTAAAAATTTTTCGTCTTATTTAAGAGATAATTTCAATTTAAATTATTCCCTAAAATTTTTGAATAATCTATTAAATGATTTAAATTGATTTAATTTGATTATTAACAAAATGATAGATGTTTTTTAAAAATAAAATAAATATTTACAATTAGGAGAAGAATTGAAACTTGTACAAAATTATTAAATTAAATCCCCAAAATCCGAATTTAACGGAAATTAAGAGAATAGGGAAAATTTTAAGATCTGGCAAAATAATTGTATTCCCTACTGACACTGTTTATGGGATTGGATGTGACCCCTATAATATTGAATCTATAAATAAAATCTATGAAATTAAAAATAGAAAAAAAGAAAAGGGATTACCTGTTTTAGTTAGCAACTTTAATAGACTAAATAATTTTGCATTAATTGATGAAACTGCAAAAATTCTTATTAGAAAATTTTGGCCGGGACAATTGACTTTAATTTTAAATAAAGTAGAAAAAATACCCAAAATTTTAACGGGGGGAAAAAATACTATTGCAGTTCGACAGCCGAACAATCTAATTGCAAATTTAATATCTAATGAACTTAAATGTGGTGGTATAATTGGTTCATCTGCGAACATTTCTGGTGAAAAAGAACCAATTACAATAAATGAGGCAATTGATCAATTTAAAAATAAAATTGATTACTATATTGACAGTGGAGTTTCCGAAAAAAAAGTCCCGTCTACTATTCTAGATTTAACTAAAAAGCCACCAATATTAATTAGAGAAGGGCCAATTTCATTTGAATCCATTAAAAATATTATCGAAATTAACTCAAATTTAAATAAAAATGGTGGTCATAATTAAAGAATATAATTTATTAATTTCTTGCCCTAGAAACCATGAACGAGATGCAGTCGCTGAAGCAATCTATTATTTAGCTGAAATTGGGGACGAAAACGCTGAAGTTGCTCCTTTAAATATACCCAGTCTATTAGCAGGTAAAACTAATTTAGAACCAATTTCAACTGTTAGAAAATTAAGAGATCTATTTAAAAAAGATTTAATTTATGTTCAATTCACTCAAAAATTCATTCCATTAGAAATTATGGTCAAGTCATCAATTGAAAATATTAAAAAGGCAGTTGACAATTTAAAATACAAAATCAAGGACAATGAAAAATTTAGAATAACAATTGAAAAAAGATATACAAATCTAAACAAAGATAAATTAATTAAAGAAGTAGCAGATCTAATTTCAAATAAGGTTGACCTAAATAATCCTGATAAAATTATTTTAATCGAAATTATTAGCGATAAAACAGGAATATCTATTATTAGACCGGATGATATTTTATCAATACCAATTTTAAGAAGAAATGCAGGAATGGATATTACTAATAATGAATTTTTCTAATTGCTTTATTTTTCTAATGCTATCATAGAGCCCCGATCAATAATAATTTTTGGTATAACCTGAAATTTTGCTTCTTCAGACTCTTCAGGTATCAAATTTGATATTTCACTATAATTTATGTTAAATAAATTAATCAAATTGATAAACTTTTTTTCGTTGATCTCAAGGAGTTTAATATCTTCAACCCCAGATAAAAGACGCTTAATTTCTTCAAAAACATTATAAATCATTTGTTCATCATTTGAAAATATCACAATGGCAATTTCTCTTATTAAATTATTAATACC
Organism: Candidatus Helarchaeota ASGARD archaeon Hel_GB_B; assembly: GCA_005191425.1. Taxonomy (GTDB): domain Archaea; phylum Asgardarchaeota; class Lokiarchaeia; order Helarchaeales; family HEL-GB-B; genus HEL-GB-B. The sequence continues at coordinate 3,421 of SUPR01000099.1, read as the reverse complement.
TACCTTTTTCAACGCAACTTTTATCTGTCTCGTCCCAGCAATGTAAAGTAGAATTTCAAGAGATAAATTGTTTGCTAAATTATTTCCATTTTTAAACGAATTTAATGCATTAATTGCTGCGAAAAAAATATGCTCCCACGTAGCAACTATATTTGCATTTAATAATTGAATTTCACATTCACTTTCATTTGAAATTTGTTTAATTCTATTAAAAATATCTTGAATATTGATGACTTTTTGAATAGAAATTGCAGTTATACCTATCAATCTATATTTTAAGTCGTTTTCGATAAATTTTTTTACTATCATAACTTAGACCATTAATTATTTTCATATTCCAATTAAAATTTGATTCATTTTTACTATGAATAAAATAAAAATTTTCCTCTTTTAAAATAGGCTTTATTTTGAAGAATAAATTAACAATTCTTAATTTTGATTGGTTTTTCACTCCAAAAATTCACAAAAATATATTTTTTGTCCCACGAAAAACACCGCTATTCTTTTTAAAAGTTTAATAATTTTTAATGTATAATAAAATACTCTGTAAACTTTTATTATCTTCTACGATATAATCATAAAAATTTAAGACCACCTCTACGTCTGTAAAAAGAAATTTATTATTTTCAATTAATATTACTTTAATTAATCCAAGTGATTTTAATGAATTTAGAAATTGCCAGTCAAATTGCAGAATTTTTAAATAATTATAATAAATTAGATATTATTTTAACGCCTAAAGATATTTTAAAAGATGCAATTAATTATATTTATATTTTAAATAATAACGAAAAATTAATAGGAGTTGTTAAATTATTAAAATTGGATTGGTACCTGGGAATAATTAAACATCTATCAGTTCATCCACAATTTAGAAAAAATGGATACGGAACAAAATTGTTAAATATGGCTGAAAAACGCGCCTTAACTCAAAAAGTTAGAGTTTTACAAGCTACTATTAAATATTTAGATAACGCAGGAATTAATTGCTTTAAAAAGTCGGGTTATAAACAAGTAAATTGTTTTTTCAATAACCGTACCTCTAGAAAAATATTAATTTTCCAGAAAATTTTGGTACCATGTTAAAAATTTGTTTGTTAATAAAATATCCAGTTTATTATATACGAAATTAAATTTAGAAATGTCTGGAATAAATCGTTATATATGACGCAATCATAAATTCTAAAATTGAATTCTAAATATATGATGAATAATATGGATGATATAATATGATTAAAAAAAGAGATGATATTGAAGAAATTTTCCACCCGAAAGGAGTTGCACTCTATGGAGCAAGCCCTAAAGGTGGACTTGGAAATTTGTTAATAATGGGCCTAATTGAATTAGGTTTTCCAAATATATATCCAATTCACCCTAAAGTAGATGAAATACTTGGCTTAAAGGCATATCCAAATATTAAACAAGTTGAAGGAGACATAGACCTCGTAATCATTGCAGTCCACCCTCGACATGTTAAAAAAATCCTTTATGATTGTATCGAAAAAAAAGTTAAAGGTGTAATTCTATTTACATCGGGTTTTCGCGAAATTGGTGAAAAAGGTAGAAACTTCGAAAATGAAATAGTCCAAATCGCCAGAAATGGCGGAATAAGAATAATAGGGCCAAATTGTATGGGGATCTATTGCCCTGAGTCCAGACTCTCATTCTTCCCATCATTACCACTTGAAAAAGGAAATATTGCATTTGTCAGTCAAAGTGGGTCGCTTTCTACACTTGTAATTATGTCTTCTATGCTGAGAGGAATTTATTTTTCAAAAGTAATTAGTATAGGTAATTGCGCTGACTTGAATTTTAATGATTTCCTGGAATATTTCGCAAATGATGAAAATACCAAGGTAATTGGATGTTATTTAGAAGGAATTGAAAATGGTAAAGAATTTATAAAATTAACTAAAGAAATATCAAGAAAAAAACCAATAATTATGTGGAAAGTCGGACTTACTAATGCAGGCAAAAAAGCCGCAAACTCACATACTGGCTCCTTAGCAGGTAATTCCTTATTATGGGAACATATTTTCCAACAAACTGGTATGATTAAAGTCCATAACATAAACCAACTAATTGAACATTTTGGAATGTTTCAAAATCCAGTCCTACCAAAAGGTAATAAAGTTGTTGTAATTTCAGGACCCGGCGGACCAGCAGTGTCCTCTGCAGACGCTTGCGAATTAGCAGGACTCGAACTTGCTAAATTATCTAATGAAACTAAAATTAAATTAAAAGAAATATTACCAGAATTCGGAACAGGCGTTAATAATCCAGTAGACCTTGGACTAAATATCGCTTTTCAACCAGAACTGGAATACCTGGCATGCGAAATTGCAGGAGCTGATAAAAACGTGGATATGGTGCTAATTTATATCTCCGTACTAAAGAAAATCCAAATCAAAAATTTTATTAAAGTCCAAAATAAAATCAAAAAACCTATCGCATTGGTAACAACTTTCGATATTTCAGCTTCATTCAAAGATTATAGCGTCAAAGACTATTTTCAACCTATCTCACCTAAAAAAGCCCCTAATTATGTTAGAAAATTATATAATAACGGCATTTCACTTCATAACTCGGAACAAAATGCAGCACTCGCCCTCTCTAATTTATTAAAATATAGTAAATTTTTACGTAAATTAAAATAAATAAAATTTATTGATTTTTAGCAAATACTATTGCTGACTATTAATGTATGGATACCACCTTTTTTCATTTTACAAAATATAACGGACAGTACTCCATGACGCCATGGAAAGAGCCTGTTCTCTGGGGCTGAACCCGCACCTATCTCTCTGGCTAATTCTAGAATTCGAGCTGCATTTCAAACAAATATTATAGTCCTCGGGCCAGTTTTGTTCCTCCCTGAAGGGACTTCTAGGTTTTCTGGCTGCAATGACACGACTACATAACCTTCCTCTGACTTAGAAACATCTTTCCCCTTGATCTAAAGTAATTAATGCGTCATTATGCCGTGCACTCTTATTAATAAAAACACCAGCTCAAAAATTGTACCGGGCATAAATTACAGGATGTATTCCAGCACTGAACCGTCTACCTTCAGTCTTTCGGCCTAATTGCTATTTTTTTAATTTTATTCATATCTTCTCTTAGATATTTTATTATATTAAACCTTGCTAAATATCATTTGACCGCGGAATAATAATTGTTTTTACTATGTGGACTTAACTTTCTGTTGTCAGCTCTAAACCTGTAATCTTCGGTCTATATTATTATAGACTCTGGAGATATGTCTTTAATTCCCAAAAAAGTCTTTTTAACATATTAAGTTTTTTAAATAGTAGACGGGGCTAAATTCTCTATATTACAAATACATTTTGCGTCCAAAATTAAAATCTCGACCAATTCTATGCTCATTTTAATACAAGTCTTCGATTTTAATTATCTTTTT
>SUPR01000098.1 GCA_005191425.1 Candidatus Helarchaeota ASGARD archaeon Hel_GB_B | reverse complement strand
AAGTTAAAGAAATGAAAATATAATAGAGTTGATTAAAATGAAATTTGTAGTTATTGGAGCTGGAACGGTTGGCAAATGGGTAGTATCATTACTATCAACGAATTCAAAGATAGACACAATAATTGTCGGAGATATTGATACAAAAAGAGCTAAAAATGTAATAAAAGAAGTATCTAGTAGTAAAGTAGTATTTAGAAAAGTAGATATAACGGATGTAAAAACAACTTCTGAATTAATAAAAGGATCCGATTTAGTAATAAACACAGCAGGTTATCAATTCAATTTGTATGGAATGAAATCTGCTTTAAAGGCAGGAGTAAATTACGTAGACCCTGGTGGACTTTTTCACATCACAAAAGAGCAGTATAAATTAAATGATGAATTCAGAAAATTGGGACTTATTGCTCTTTTATGTATGGGTGCAGCACCTGGAAATACCAATTTAATGGCTAAATATGGAGTTGATCAATTAGATAGTGTTGATGAAATTGGTGTTTTTGACTGTGTACATGATATTTCAGAAGAGGATGCTCCCATAAAATTTTCATGGCACATGGACTCCGTTTTAGATGGTCTAACTAAGGAACCAATTATATATAAAAATGGGGATTATATTAAATTAAAACCTTTTGAGGGTAAAGAAGAGATTTATTTACCGGAGCCGATTGGAAGTATTGAGGTTATATATAGAATTCATTCTGAAGTTTTTAGTCTTCCAATTTCATTTAAAGATAAAGGAATAAAATTTGTATATTTTAAAGGTGGGCATTCTCCGATATTTACTGAGAAAGCGAAATTCTTGATAGATTTAGGGCTTGCAGATACTAAAGCACATATTATTAATGGTAAAGAGATTGTTCCGCGAGAAATATTGAGACATTTATATAGCGAGTTAATCCCAAAAGACCATAAACCTGAATATTTTGGAATTCTTCGAGTTATAGTAAAGGGTAAAAAGAATAGAAAAAAGACTACAATAACAATAGAGTCTCTCTATAAAGCACCTAAAGGAATGGATATGATTGGAATAGGTACTGCGATGCCATTAACAGTTGCTGGTTTAATGATAGCTCGAAATGAAATTACAAAAACAGGTACATTATTTCCAGAAACTTGTATAGACCCAAATAAGTATTTTAAAGAATTGAAAAAGATGGGCATAAAGTCACCCATTGTTAGAGTTGAGCATTCTTTAGTTTAAATAATTAAAGAAGAATAATTAATAAAATGGAAGGAAATATATGAAAAATTTTAGTATTAAAGAAATGTATGAATCTACAAAGGAAAGTCTAATGTTAAATTATGTTATATTAATCAAATATTTATCGGAAAAATATGGTGAAAATGAGCCAATTGAATACGGCCAAAAAATGGCGGAATGGAGTGCAAATTATAGACTTGGGTTCTTGAAAAGATCTTTAGTTAAATCAGTTAAGGTTATGTCTCAAAAACAAGTTGGAAATATGTTGATGAAAAGAGTGATAGAAAGTCTGCAATATATATTGCCATTGTCTCACGTTACATTTGAGGATAGACCCGATGGAATAAAAATAACTATAGATAAGTGTCCTTTAAAAAAAGAAATGAAAAAATTGTTTAAGAAATTTGGTTTAGAAAATCCGCCAGAATTATATTGTCGTACTTATTGTCGTTCATTATTCAGAGAATATTTAACAAATTTAGCCGAATTAAAATTCTCCCATAATTTAACGGAAAAAGGTTGTATAGTATCGGGAGTATCGGGAGTATCGAAGTCTGATTAAGAATTATATTTTTTAATTATATCAAGTCCAATTTGAAAAGATTCTAAATTATCGTCCAGATATTTATTAGAGCTCTCTCTCGTTATTATATTTTTTAAGATATCGATATCCAAATCTGGACAAATCTTAGCGAGAGCACCAAGATAACACATATTCAAGGATGATCTAAATTTGAGTTGAGAGATGACATCTGAATCTGGAATAGCGTATTTAATACACGATTTTAAATTTAATTCATTTATTGGGATGGAGAATGAATCTGAGAAAATAATAGTAGAGTAATTATTAATAATGGACTTATATTTTTCAAACCCATTTTTAGCCATTATTAAAAAATAATCAAAAAAATCAACATTTAAATCATAAATCTCTGTATCTTTTTGTGTTTCATAGGTGACATCAGCGGATACTACACCTCGACGGACTTCTGCTCCATATGTTTGAGTTTGGACTACATTTAGACCTTTTTCAAAAATAGATTCAGCGAGTATTAAACTAATTTTTATGATACCTTGTCCCCCCATGCCTATAATTTTAATTGATTTGAGCAATTTAGATATCACCTTTTTTAGAAGCAATTTTTTTTATTTGATCTAAAATATCACAAAATTCTGGAGATTTTTTCTTAACTAGAATTCCAAATGGTGTTTTAAATTTATTTTTTTCGCGAGAAGATTTCGGATCAAAAAGAGAAAGATAGTCTTTAATTGAGAGTTGATTTCTCCTTCCGAATTCAGTTGGGCATGGTGATAATATTTCAATAAAAGCAAATCCTTTATGTAATATAGCTTCTTTCATAGATTTAATTAGTTGTCGGGGCTGAAATACACTCCATCTAGCTATATATGTAGCACCTGCAGACTTTACCAAATCACAGAGGTCAAAAGGACGTTCCGGGCTCCCGAAAACTGAGGTTGAAGTTATCGAGTTTTTGGGAGTAGTAGGTGCCATTTGTCCGCCAGTCATCCCATAAATGTAATTATTTATCAAAAAAACAGTTAAATTTATATTTCGTCTAGCTGCATGAATCAAATGATTTCCGCCAATTCCAGCACCATCGCCATCTCCAGTGAACACAATGACATTCAACTTTTTATTGGCAACTTTAGCACCAGTAGCATAAGCAATAGCTCTACCATGGACTGTATGGAATGTATCTAAATTCAGATATGGACTTGGAATCCATGAAGAGCACCCAATCCCAGAAACGCACAGATATGAATTCGGATCTATGTCTAATTGATCTATAGCTCTCATAAAACAATTAAGAATAATGCCATTTCCACATCCAGGACAAAACTTATGTGGTAAAAATCGCGAATATTTTTTAATCAGATTAATCATAAATAATCTCCTCCACTTTTTTGGTGATATATTTAATTTTTGGGATGATCCCACCCAGAACGGATATACTGAAAACTTGTGCATTTTTAATAACTCGACTTACTTCTCGCACAGCCATACCATTATTCATTTCGACAACGAAAATGGAATGCACATTATTATTGATCAAATTTCTAAGCAGTGTATCCGGGAAGGGCCAGATTGTTTTTAATCGAATAAACCCTATTTTTACGCCTTTTTTCCTTAAATTTAACATAGCGCCATAGGACGGTCTAGCTGAGACTCCATAAGAAATAATAATTGTATTTGCATCATCTAAATTAAAGGACTCAATTTCAATGATATCATTATTGGCTTGGATCTTCGAGCAAATACGTTTAATTGTAGATTGATGGACTTTAGGAGTATAATTTCTTTTTCCGGAAATTTCGTGAGCAGACCCAGTTATTAATAATTTTTGGCCGGAGCCAAACTTACCCATTGGTAAAACAAGTCCATTCTCTGTATAGTTATCGTCCATATAAACTCGTCTTATAATATTTAGATTTTTAGGATTTGGGATGACCAATTTTTCTCTCATATGTCCAATTGCTCCGTCCATTAGTAAAATAACGGGTATTCTGTATTGTTCGGACAAATTAAAAGATCGAATCGTCATATCGAATGTTTCTTGTACTGAACTTGGACACAATACAATTGATTCATAATCTCCGTGAGCACCATATCGTGATTGATAGAATTCTTGTTGAGCTGGATAGGTAGCTTGACCAGTAGATGGCCCAGACCTTTGAACATTAACTATTACAATAGGTGTTTCTGTATGATATGCGTATGAAATATTCTCTTGCATTAAACTAAAGCCAGGGCCTGATGTAGCAGTCATAGCCTTAACACCTGCCCATGATGCTCCAATTATTGCAGCAGATGATGCAATTTCGTCCTCCATTTGTAAAAAATCACCCCCAACTTCAGGTAATCTTCTTGAAAGGTATTCTGCAATTTCCGTTGCGGGAGTTATTGGGTACCCTGCGAATAATTTGCATCCAGCATAAATTGCACCTTCTGCACAAGCAATATCTCCTAATACCAAATACTTTCCTGGCAACATGCAATTTTCATCTCGTAATAATAATTTAGATTAACTTATATATTAAAGATTTTTAATATTTAGAAATATTAAATTTGATATTTTTTAATTTCTATTAATAATAATGATTAAAAGACTAAATAAGTTAAAAACAAGAATTTTATATGAGTGAATTTAAAAAATAAAATAAAAAGAAAGAGGAAAAATAAAATAAAAAATTATAATGCGTAGACACATAAAATTTTAAATCTTATTTTTTAAATAAACTCAATTAGAACGTAAAATTCAGATTAAGATGATTTTAAAAAAAGATAAAAAATCTATTGGGATAAGATAGAGTCGAATAATAAAAATAAAAAAATGGTTAATCAGATGTTAAAAGATAAATATGAATTGGTTTCTGTGATATTATTATTATTAGCTACAATATTCTTCATATTAAAGAGGACGATTTTATTCAATATTTCGGAGACGGTGCTGACGCTTATAGAAGTAATAATATTTTTTGGGTTTACGATAGTCCATGGTAAAAAAACGGTAGGAATTTGGAACACAATGATTTTTTTAGTGATAACGTATTCATTGACATTAATGCTAGAATATATTGGTGCTATAGGGTTAATACCAGGATGTAAGTGGCATTATACGACCAGTTTAGGGCCAATGTTTATGGACAAGGTGCCGTATATAATTCCTTTAACGTGGTTTACATATATATATTGTATGTATTCAATGACGAACATAATATTTGGAAAAATAAGTGAAAATCGGTCGGAGTTTGAGAGAATAGGTTCAGTGAAAAAATTTATCAAATTGTATGTGGTATCGATGGTAGCGGGAGCTATAATGATGTCATGGGATTTAATAAATGACCCAGTGATGGTAGCGAGAGGGAACTGGTATTGGCCAGAAGGTGGTCTTTATTACGGAATACCTTTAATGAATTATTTTGGTTGGTTTTAAACTTCGGCACTTATTTATTTAATATTTAGTATTTATATGTCGCTGACAAAAAGAGGGCAAGTTTACTTTAAAACAATAGAGAATAAAAGATCGGTGGCTACAATTTATGTAATTGTTCCATATTTACTGGCACTAATATTTCAAGGAATAGACAGTTTTATTTATGGTGTTCAATATGCATTACCTTGGGCTGGAGTTACAATGAGTATAGCAATAGTAATTACTATTTGGAGATTCATAAAGATACGAAATAAACAAATTGAGTAAACAGCGATTAAAAATTAGAATTAAAATCGATAAATACCATATTTTTTTAATTTAAAAATGATGGATAATGTTTATACTAATTAACATTAAATTAATCAAGATATAGAATTTTAGAGAGGATTCAATGATAATAAATAGGATTTAAATACAGATAATAGGATTTTAATATAGATTATACATTGTTTGATATTTAATCTTTAGTTTTTTCTAGTAAAAAGCCAGTTATTAATTTTAAGCAATTATTCAAAAGTTCGATATTAACATTGTTAGGCACATCTTTTGGTGTATGGATGTATTTACTTGGGTTAATGATCCATGTAGTGGACTTATTATTTAGGAGCCAATGAGCAAAATCTGACCCAGGATATAGAAATTTGATTTTCTTTAATTTGATACCGAGTTTATCAGCAATACAAGAGAATAATTCGTTCAAACTTTGGTCCATTTTTGCGGGCAAAATAGGGCTAACTGATTTAACAATAGAAAGAGGGCTAATTTCACCAATCATGTCCACCGAAATAAGTGTTGTATCGTTATATAGATCGGAATTGTTATAGTAATGGAACCCGGAGCCTAGAAGGCCCAATTCTTCACCTGAGAAGAAAGCCAGGGTAATTTTAAAAGGAGGATTTATCTCCTTGATGATTTTGGATAGTTCTAGCAATATGCTGGTACCTGTCATATCGTCAATAGAGCCATGGGATTTATTTGACCTAAATGCCCGGATAGTTAAGAGTATAGATATAGGTATCAAGAAGGATAGCAAGATAATAATAAAAAGGACCGGGAATTGTCCGAATAAATTAATAGGTATATTAAGCACGATAAACAGGTAATGGAGAAAATAGGCTATACTATAAATAAATAATGAAACAATAGAAATAGCTCCAAGGACTGTGAGTAATTTCATATTGCCAATTAATAATGAGATGCTATCATGGTGAGCAGTAAAGATGATATGTCCTTTTGGTTTTTGTGGCGAATAATCGGCGATAATATTTTTTCCAAATTTAATATTTATTGAGCGAGTCCGGTCAAATTGCAATTTTTTTTCCAATTTTTTAATTTTCAAATAATAACCTTTGAGTATGAATTTAAAGAGCTTATTTAAAAAGACGAGGATAATAATTAAAGATAGTGGTACTATCAAGATTATAATTGCTATTATTAATTCAAAAGTTCCTGAAATAAAAAACACATTATAAAGACTTATTATTCCCCAGACAATTACAAGGAGAGGTAATAATATCTTTTTAAATTTGGAGGATTTTGGTACGGGGAATTCTTCAATTTTATAATGGAAATCGACTGAGTCTAAAACAGAAGTTATATAATTAACGCCATTTTTTTCTCCGGGAGTGCCACACAGGCGTGGATAATCCAATTTTTTAATGTGTTTAATAGGGCTCTTATTATTGGTCAAGTTATCAATTTTTGATTTAAACTGTTCATCAATATTATGATTGAGATTATTGGAGTTTTCGGAATTTTTAGGGTTTTCGGGGTTTTCGGAGTTTTCGGGTGCAGTTTGAGTTTCGTAGTTTACTTTTTTCATAAAAAAGTAGCTTATAAGGAATCCAATTCCCATAACAATACCGATTGAAGCGTAGCCGAGGTTTCCATTCCAAATCCAGATATTTATTGGGTTTAAATATTGGGTTAAAAAGCTTAAGGCGAATGTGGAAAGGGGCTGCGAAAATACGATAATAGACGAGTAAACGCCCACGAAAGTAGATTCTTTAAGTGGTACTAATTTACCGAGGTCCATTAAGATTGCGTATTGGAAAATTAACATACCGACAATACTACCGGATAGAATTATAAAAAGTATAACTAATTGGTCCATGATTGAAAGCGGTCCGATATTAGTTACTCCAATCACCAGCAAGAATGGGGTACCTACGGCGCCCCAAAGGAGGCTTATTCTGAATGTTTTGATTTTACCCCATGATTTGGAGATCTTAGAAAAAACAAAAAACAAAATTATTATAGCTAGAAACAAGGGAATTGCGTAAATTATTATATCTGACGAACTTAATCCAAGGCTATTTAAATAGGGCATTAGATAATAAATTGCAATATTAAAACAAAATACATAGAAAAACGCAGAAATAATATAATTTCGTAGAGCTGGAATTGTAAGAATTTCTTTTAATGCTTTTAGAAAGTTATCATCTTTGGTATTCTTATTTTTATTCTTTTTAAGTAATTCAATATCTTCTTTAGGTCCAAAGAAAAAGGCTAAAATAAATGAAATAATGTAAATAAGTCCAAATAAATAACCAGAAAATTCGATTGCATTATAATAGCCGAAAATGGGCGTTAAGTACCCTTTTATAATGCTTAAATCTAGAATTAGCGGGATACCAATTCCAATCAAAGTGCCTGCAATATCACACATGTTCAGAAAAATCGAAGCTTTAATCTGTTCTTCGGGTTTTGTTACATCTACAAATAAAGCAAGAAATGGGCACTGAACAAATCTCCAGCAGCTTACAAATAAAATATAAAAGGTCAAGATGAAAATATAGCCACTTAAGAAGTTATTTGAAAAATTGATACCTATTTGGACAAACATAGGCATAGAAACAAGTCCAAAACTAATACCACCCGGAATTGCAAGAAAAAAGAATGGTCGACGTCTACCAAACCTAGTAGATAACCTATCGCTAAAATATCCACTAATTGGATATGCAAAAGCACCAATAAAGAGACTGATAGTCGGGACAAGAAATCCTAATAAATAAGCATAAGAATTGCCTACAAACAATGTATTGATATAATAATTTTGATAGTGAAAAATTATTGCAGTCATTAAAATCATACCAGACATATCTGCAATGCCCAGAAAGAATAACTCTCTATTTTTCATTATTAGGACCTATTTAATTTAAATTTAAATAAATTGGACTATTTAAGTAATAGAAATAAAATTCTACGAAGACTTTTATTTGATATTGAATAAATCCACTTTATTTTAAACTAATTATTCAATTATATCATTTATAATATTATTCGTAAATTGTAAAAATATCGTCCAAAGACTATCTTTTTATTCTATGTTATGTTATATATAGAATATTGGACAAAAATTTCTTATTAATTGTAATTTTAAGTAATTAATTTTAATTATATTTAGCCAATCCAGTATAAAAAGAAATAAGTTTTATTAATAAAAAAGTCCCTACTGGACTCAAAATTTTATAAAACCCAGATATAGGCGTGGGGCAAATCATTTGTTTAGGAACAAGATATTAAATAGATGAATAATAATTATGGATTATTTAAGATCTCGACCTTCAATTAGTAAAAGAATTGGAGATTTTAAAAAAGCAAGATTAAAGATTGAATTAAATTCTGTCAAATTGAGAATTTTAAGTGAGTGTCAAAAAAATAAACGAGATATAGGGTTCATTTAAAAATAACTATAAATAAAAATTGGAGTAAGGTGAGTATATGAATGGTAAAAAATTTTCTAAAGATGAAAAAGTAGATAATTTAAGTGCTTTAGGGTATATATGTTATTTAAAAGGGGATCTATCTGAGGCAGAGAAATGTTTGGAACAAGCAGTAAATCTAGATGATAAAAATGTTATAAATTGGAAAAATTTAGCATTGATTTATAAAAAATTAAAAAAATGGGATAAATTAATCTTTTGTTTTAAAAAAGTCCTGGAAATTGACCCTGAGCTGATAGATGCTTGGAATAATTTGGGTTATGGTTATGGGATGTTGAAAGAATATAAGAAGGAGTTGGAATGTTATGATAGAGTATTAGAGTTAAATTCTGAATCTGAAGATGGGTGGTTTAATAAAGGTGTAGTATTTGAAGAATTAAGTGAATGGGAACAGGCGTTTCATTGTTATAACCGATGTTTGAGTATTAATGACAAAAATTTTAGAGCATGGTGTGGTAAGGGTATTGTATTAGGAAAATCTGGGAATTTAGATGGGGCATTGGAATGTTTTGAAAAATCTTTAGATATAAACCCAAGATTTGTAGATGGTTGGTATAATAAGGGGATCACATTAGCAAAATTATTTTATATAGATAGAGCTATTGAGTGTTTTGAAGAGGCATTAAAAATAAAGCCTGAAGATATAAAATCCTTGTATGCAGAAGGTATTCTTCTTAAGATTTCAGGTGATTTGGAAGAAGCGGTTAAATGTTTTATGGAGTTATTATCTTTGGAACCAGAAAATAAGGAAGTGTGGCTATTACAAGGTGAAATGTTGGAAAAATTAGGTGATATGGAATTTGCATTGAGTTGTTATGAACATTGGACTGATTTAGGTGGCGGCGATGAGGAAAATGATGAAGAAAGTAATGACTTTGATAGTCCAGATTTTTTAGACTATAGACATTGATAATTCAATTAAATTCCAAAAAATGTAGATAATAAATATTAAAAATATATTTTTTCAAGGAATTAACAAGGATAATGATAATACAGTAAATGAAATTATTATTAATAGAGCTATAAATGAATATTAGAAATATTATTAAAGAGAGTTCCAATCTATTTTTTGAATACCATTCCCTGAAACTTCGTAGAAGCTAGTATTAGAGCATTTAAGGCATAAAACTTTCCCATTGATATTTACAGTCCTGGATTTCATTATTAATTCTCCGCATTTCTCACATTTGACGCTTTCTTTAATAGATGCCCATGGTTGATTTGGGATAGTGATATTCTCTACGTTAAAGGTATCTTCAAATTTTCGTTTGATAAATGCCAATGAATTTAATCGCATCAATTCTTTAAGACGTTTTAAATCTTTAGGGGTACCATTTCTATATTTGACGACCTTATCAAAAAGTTCATTTAATTCTGGCTGATTTTCCGAGAGTGATTCCCAGGGGATTGGTTTCAAAGATATTCTAATTCCTTTACATGAAGTATCTGTCCTTTTTAGCAATGATAATGCAGTTTTACCGAGGTCTCTAAATATTAAGGCATTATTTCCAAAAGTGCAACCTGTTGTATATTGAATACCATCAACTGCACAATGGTTCATTTCAACAATTGCAATTATATTTTCCATTCCATCAGAAAACCCAAATGAACCCAGTTTTTTCATGGCATAGGAACCCATCATGACGCCCATTGCCAGCCCTGAGCAATAATGTCCATGAAGTTTTGCTGCTTCATGTAATATTGGTTCTAAGTCCCAGTTTCTTATTAAGGGCCAGAGGTCTCTCTTTAAATTATTATAATCTATCTCTTTTTTTATTCTTGAAATTTCTTTTTCATCAAGTGTGGGGGTATACGGTTTAATGTCAAGAACAGGTGTTCCATCAATTGCGTCCAAACCTTTAACTATAACCTCATTTTTTTGGATTTTAATTAACTTTGCGGTAGAAAGTCCAACGGCTCCGGGCCTTATTGGACTTCTTGTAGCAAAGACCCCCTCTTTAGACCCAAAATATGAAGTCCCAATTAATTTTTTAGGTGTTGGAGATTTATGAAAATAATATATTACTTGAATATATTCATTTTTATCAAGGTTGAATAGTCCGTCTTCATATTTTTTGTCAACGACTATTTTCGAGATAACATTTTCAAATTTAAAAGGGTCCATTGGCTCTTTAACTTCATTAACTACAATTCCAATCTGAGTAATTTCGACCAATTTATATTTCCTCCTATTTATTGAACGGTAAATATATCTTCTTTTTCAATTTTTTCTTTAGTATTTCCATTAATTTTTTCATCATAACTTATAATATCTAAAGTAATAACGTCTTCTTCATTTTCATTAGATATCATTGGTATAATAAATAAGTCAGTGCCATCATTAATAATTTTAACCCGAACCTTAAATACTTTCTCAATAATAGATTTTGAAATAACTTCTTTACCGCCAATTGCTTCAATTTTTCCATTATTTAATATTATGAACTTATTACAAAATTTAATCGCTAAATTTAAGTCATGAATTGCGATAATGACTGTAATATTTTTTTTAGTTTCCTGTCGGAGTAGATTTAATACTTCTAATTGGTGGTTAATATCAAGGTTAGAAGTAGGTTCGTCCAATAAAATAATGTCTGGTTGTTGGGCTAATGTCCTTGCAATTAATACTTTTTGCAATTGTCCACCACTTAACTCAGTAATGTTTCTCATTGCAATCTCTTCCAGACCTAATTTGTATAGAATTTCTGAGGTTATTTTAATATCTTTCTTAGTAGGACTACCCCATTCAATGTATGGTTTCCTACCTAATAGTACTGTATCAAAAACTGTAGTGGGAAAAATTGATACACTGTTCTGCGGTATATATCCAATAACTTTAGCGAGGTCATTAAGTTTGTATTTATTTAATTCTTTTCCTTGGATAAGTATAGTACCAACCTGAGGTTTCAGTATTCCGTCCAGGATTCTTAGCAAGGTAGATTTTCCAGTCCCATTTGGCCCAATTATTCCTATAAAATCCCCAGCTTCGACATTGAATGTAATATCATCTAAGGCATGTATTCCATTTCTATAGGTAAATTTAATATCTTTAAGTGAAATTTTAATATTGAAATTATTAACATTTTTATATTTTTTATTGAGATTATTGGACGACTTAATATAATCACCATTAGATTTCATTTTTAAATTATCATCAACGCGGTTATTAAGTTTGTTGTTCTCATGGGAGTTTATTGGATTATCAATAATTTTATCTTTTTTTGCAATTACCATTTTTATATCAACCTGTTTTTATAATTTTAAAATTCTATTTGATGTATTTTATTTTTAATTGTTAAGTTTAAATGAGTATAGACCAATAACGGTCCAAAATATGAAGAAATTTTATTTAAAATTCCTCTAATTTTATTATAAATTATTTTTAACATATATAATCGCTTTAAATATTATTAATAAATTTAAATTTAATAGACCTCAAATTTTGAGTTATAATTTTA